>JAKFDY010000261.1:0-6718 GCA_036675885.1 Lacibacter sp.
ATTCAATTTAATTTTATTCACCGGAGGTACCGGCTTATCACCCAGAGATATTACTCCGGAAGCCATTCAACCCTTACTCGACAGAGAAATTCCCGGTATGATGGAAGCTGCACGCAATTACGGTCAGCAACGTACACCTTATGCCATGTTATCAAGAGGGGTAGCTGGCTTCATCGGCAATTCGCTCGTTATTACATTGCCAGGTTCTACAAAAGGTGCAGAAGAAACAATGGATGCATTGTTTCCTTATGTATTGCATTTGTTTCGGGTAGCAAAGGGAATGCGGCATGATGAAAAATAAAAATCATCGTATAAAAACTGTCTTTTCTTTCGTCATTGCATCTGAAAGCCAATAAGGATTTATTGTTGCAAGATCACCTGGCAGTTGATCTGTAGAAAAGAATTTCAACTCCTGCGTTTCATTGTTTGAAAAACCTTCTTGTATATCTGTTGTAAGCCTGGCTTCAAAGTAAGAAGTAACATATTGTACTGTCCGGTCAGGGTAATTGTAAGTTTGTGAGGCAGGCGAGGAATACACCCCAATAAAGCGAATGAGGTCTGCCTTACTGTTTGTTTCTTCTTCTATTTCACGTAACACGGCCTGTTCAATTGTTTCGCCAAATTCTACATGACCCGATATGATGCACCATTGATTTACATCTTTTCTTCTTTGCAGGAGTATCTCAGCTTTCTCATTAAAAATGGCTGCTGCAACTGCGGGTAATATCTGCTTATTCATCATTTCAGGTTTATAAGCTAAGGTACAAATGAGTCACCAGCTTGCCTGTTACAGCCATATTAAAGCGTTAGGGTAATAATAATTGTCATTTTGACCAATAAAAAACACCGTTGGATATAAAAGCTTTTTTTCTTTGAAAGCCTTGCTCAGCAAGCATTCTGGCAAATCAAATTGCATTTGGCGTCATAAAAACATGCTGATTTTGATTTGATGGCTAAACTCAGGTTCAATAGTTTTACATCATCAAATCGGGGGTTAGGAAATTAAAACGGAATAACTCTTAAGGTTTGAAAGCTCTACAACCAGATATTTAGAACTCTTTTTTTATATGGCAAGCAATCGTTAACGGTCACCTGTTTCTACAGATGACCTTTTTCTTTTATACCCCCTCCAAACGATTACTCCTCACCATTCTTTATGTTATTACGCAAAACAGCCCGGGCTTTTACAGATAAACTCATGGCAGAATAAGATATGTTTGTAAAATGATCTCTTCTGATAAACGGATCGTTTGTAAAGCATAACATGAACTGGAAATACATCGCTGCCGGAGTATTCTTTGCTTTGTTATGGTCGTCGGCAGCAACTGCTACAAAAATAGCATTGCAGTCGGCGAAACCATTTGTGATAGCGGTTGCCCGTTTCTTCATTGGGGGGATTTGCATGTTGGTTTTTGCCCATCTTATCTGGCGTAAACGGCTGCCACAAAAGAACGAATGGTTGTTTATTACAGTGTATGGTTTACTCAACATCAGTTTATACCTGGGTTTGTATATAGTGGCCATACAGGAAGTGTCGGCGGGCCTGGGAAGTATGGCAGCTGCTGTGAACCCGGTACTCATCAGTATTCTTTCTGCCGCTTTGTTCGATCATAAGATGGGGGTAAAGCATTGGCTGAGTTTATTGCTTTGCAGCGCCGGGGTAGTGGTTGCAGCATGGCCTTTGTTACAAAACAGTTTTGCAACTGTAAATGGCATTCTCATTATGCTGGTGAGTATGCTGGTTTATTCGGCAGGTGCAATTTATTTTGCCTGCACAAAGTGGAGCGATCTGAATATTCTTACCATCAACGGATGGCAAACATTGATCGGCGGGGTGTTGCTTATTCCTGTATTGTTGTTTACATACAAACCTCAACTCAATCGCTTTGATCTTAATTTTTACAGCGGTGTTTTATGGCTGGCCATTCCCGTGTCAATTGCCGCAGTACAACTTTGGTTATGGTTGCTGAAACGAAATGCTGTGACAGCATCGTACTGGTTATTTCTTTGCCCGGTGTTTGGGTTCATCATTGCAGCTGTAAGCCTGAACGAACCTATCACTCTTTATACAATTGCCGGGGTAATGCTTGTAACAGCAGGGCTGTATATGGTACAGAAGAAAGTTACCGGTAGAAGTAAAGTGTAACTGCTTTCAACTACTTACCGGAATCCACAAAACTTCAACTTCCAATCTCTGAATCTCCAGCCACAACTAACTACGATCCTCCATTGTATATATTTAAAATCGGCCTAAGCCAGATTCAGCACTCCCCGGCAACCAGGGTTATGAAAAAAGAATCAAGTGGCCCAAAAAGAGTCTGTTTTTTAGATTATTTAGGATGTGTTAGTAAAAATTCCAAAAAACTTTTATTAATTTTTTAAGAAGTTTGGAAAGTTTAGCTATTTTAGTCTGGCTATTTAAAACGATCACCCCATGCTGCTAAAGAATAACCGGTACAAAAGACAGATCCAAAAGCATCTCTATTTTGAGAAAGAGCTTTCCTGTGCTGATCTGAGTTTGCTCACCGATAAGAGTCTTCCACTTACAACCCGTGTGTTAAACGAGTTGATAGAAGAGGGTGCAGTAGTTGAGTCTGGCTACGCCAGTTCTACAGGTGGTCGTCGGCCCTTGGTTTATTCCCTCAAGGCCGATATGTTTTACATTGTTTCAGTGGCAATGGATCAGTTGGTAACACGTATTGCTATTTTGGACATGCAGAATAAGTATGTGTTGGAACCACTGCGTATTGAGCTCCCGTTGAGCAACAATACAAATGCATTAGCACAACTCATACAACACATCAATAGTTATATACTTTCTTCAAGGGTCTCAAAACAAAATATTGCAGGTATTGGTATAGGTATGCCTGGTTTTGTTGATGTGATAAAAGGTATCAATCATTCTGTTCTTAAAACAGACGGTAACAATAGTATAGTAAATATTGTTGAAGCAGCAGTAGGTGTGCCGGTATTTATTGATAATGATTCAAGCTTAATTGCATTGGCCGAATTAAAATTTGGTGCAGCCCGCAACAAACAAAATGTAATGGTGATGAATGTTGGTTGGGGCATCGGCTTGGGTATGATCGTTAAAGGGGAATTGTTCAGGGGCAATAATGGTTTTGCCGGCGAGTTTAGTCATATTCCTCTTTTTACCAATAACAAAATGTGTTCCTGCGGCAAGAGTGGTTGTTTAGAAACGGAATCGTCATTATTTATAGTCACCGAAAAAGCGATCAAAGGGTTGAAAGAAGGGAAGCCTTCCATGCTAAAAAATCTCACACTTGAACATCCCGAAGATTCTTCAAGAAGTATAATGGAAGCTGCAACAAAAGGTGATAAGTACGCTATTGAGTTATTGTCTGAGGCAGGTTATCATATTGGTCGGGGTGTTGCTATTTTAATTCATTTGTTGAACCCTGAATTGATTGTATTGAGTGGAAGAGGATCTGTAGGTGGCAGAATATGGTTGGCGCCAATACAACAGGCCATTAATGAACATTGCATTCCTAAGATTGCTGAAAACACACATCTTGAAATTTCATCATTGGGCTTTCATGCTGAATTGATTGGTGCAGCAGCCTTAGTGATGGATCATTTTGATTCGTTAGATCGGTCTAAAACAAAGGCAATGCAAAAGAGAGTAGAACTATAATAAACATACAATCTGTGACTAACACCTGGTCTGATTTTGTCTCTTAATTTTTTAACCAAAAACAAACTGCAATGAAAATTTTGCTAAAACGACTGCTGCTTTTCTCTATGGCAGCCATGTGCTTTTTAAATGTGATGGCGCAGGAAAATAGAACTGTTACAGGAACGGTAACAGATGAGCAAGGAAACCCTTTGGTAGGTGCCTCTATTTCCATTAAAGGAAATAGCAAAGGAAGCGTTACAAATTCCAAAGGCGAATATTCGATTGTAGTGAAAACGGGAGCATCACTAACATGTTCGTATGTTGGATACGAATCACAAGCTGTAAATGTAAATGATGAATCGGTAATTAATTTTAAACTGCTTCCTTCTTCTGCTTCCAGTTTGAAAGATATTGTAATCACGGCCTTAGGTATTAAAAAAGAGTCGAAAGCTTTGGGATATGCTGTATCAAAAGTTGATGCAGACAGGATAATGGCAAGTGGCGCTCAGGCGAATGCTTTATTATCATTATACGGCGCTGCCCCGGGCGTACAAGTTGGAGGTACAGCATCTGGCTTGTCAGGAGGAATGAAAATTAATATCCGGAATGCTGTTTCGTTCGACAAAAGTTCTTCAACCCGTCCTCTGATTGTTGTTGATGGTATTCCCATTAACGATAAGAATACACAGATGGGGCATGCTGCAACAGACCGTGATAATGGAACAGGAATTAATGACATCAACCCTGAGGATATTGCATCGTTCGAAATTCTGAAAGGTGCGAAGGCATCTGTTTTGTATGGTAGCGAAGGTGCAAATGGTGTTGTGCTGATCACTACAAAAAGTGGTGCAAAAGGTAAAGGATTAGGTGTGTCAGCTTCGTTTACAACTACATGGGATAAGGCTGCTTTTCTTCCAAAATTGCAAAATGAATATGGCTCAGGATCCAGCCCCAGTAACCCGAAAAATGATGCCCAGGGTTATTTTATTGATGGAAATGGAAACAGGGCCCTTCCTTCAGCTGCAGGCGATGGCGGAACTGCTGCATTTGGGCCAAAATTTGATCCGAATGTAAAAGTTTTGTGGTGGGATGGTGTACAAAGACCATGGGTTGCTCAAACCAAAAATATTTACAACGATCTTTATATTACAGGCCGTCAGAATATTACAAATGTGGCTATAAGCGGTGGCAATGAGCAGGGTCAAATTCGTTTTTCATATACGAATTTAGATTTAACGCCAATACGCCCAGGTTCAGATTATGATAAAAATTCGTTCAGTCTTAACTCTTCTTACAAGGTAAACAACAACATTACCCTTAAGTACATTGGTAACTTTTATATTACCCGGAATGTAAATGCTGCCAACTTAAATACGATGAATGGAGAAGGCTTGCGGTCAGAACTTGGAGCTTTCAGTGCTGATTTAAATGTTGGATTAATAAAGTCATATATGTTAACACCGGATGGCTATAATTATTTTGCCAACCCAAGTCGTAGCAGAATTCTTTCGAATGGTGGTAGCGCTGTAGTAGGATTTCTTTGGGATCAACTTCAGAACCGATCTGAGTACACAAGGCTGCATAACATTCAATCGCTTACTGCTGATATAAAATTATCACGCATCTTCAGCGCAACATTAACCGGTGGTATGGATTACAGCACCGAACGAAATGTATATAAAGGCAAATTGCTGGATCCTACTTTATTAGGTCCTCCAAGTGGTTTTATGTATAGCGATGCCAGCAATATTTATAAAACCAGTTATGGCCAGGGATTGCTGAATTATAATACCAAAATAAATGCTGATTTCGATCTTTCAGGTTTTGTTGGCGGTGTAATCAGAAAAAATCATGTGGAAGGAAAAGGTGCAAGTGTGAATGGTTATGGTGGCGGCGGACTTGTTGTTCCTAATTATTTCTCATTTAATAATTTGCCCCTTGGCGTACAGCCCCAGTATCAGTTTCTGAATGGAGAGGATATTTTATATAGTTTATTAGGATCAGCTCAAGTGTCATGGAGAAACCAGGTTTTTGTTGAGGCACAAGTAAGAAATGACTGGTCATCTATATTACCTCCAGGTCAGAATAGCTATGCATATCCTGGTGTAAGTGCAACCTGGATACTAAGCGAAAGCCTGAAACTTCCTTCATGGGTTAGTTTTGCTAAGCTACGTTCATCATGGGCTGATGTAGGTCGTCCAGGTCCACGTTATTTCAGCAATGTAAATTATTCTACATCTCAATCAGGCGGCGGCTATATTCTAACTCCTCCTTCAGATCTTCCTCCAATGGATGCAAACGGCAAGCCCAATCTGAAGCCAGAGCACAAGCGTGAATTTGAACTTGGTCTTGAAGCCTACTTGTTCGACAACAGAAGACTGGGAGTGGATTTCTCTTATTACAATTCAAATATCTACAACCAAATTATGGCGGTGGCTGCACCTCCCGGAACCGGTGCCAATAATATTCGGATGAATGCAGGTAGTGTTAAAACGAAAGGATGGGAATTGGGCATTAAAACAAAACCGGTGCTTACAAAAGATTTTAAATGGGATTTGAACCTGACATTTGCCAGTGGTAAAACCTATGTTGAAAAACTGGATGGTAAATTGCAATCACTTACTTTATGGAATGCTTTTGGTGCCGTAAATGCTGTTGCAAATATAGGAGAGCAGTATGGCCAGCTTTATCTTACCAAATCAAATTACACCAACGACAAGGGAGAAAAAGTTGTAAACTCAGCAGGAACAGCTTACGACTACAGGAGCACAGCAAAGCTTGTTGGTAAAATAATACCCGATGTAACAGGTGGTGCTTTTTCTTCTTTTGCTTATAAGAATTTACGCCTTATTGTTAATATCGACTACCAGTTTGGCGCTTCTTTCTTATCAGGCGCCGAAACTTATATGATGGCTGCAGGTGTTTTGAAAGAATCGTTGAAATACAGGGATGCTGCACATGGCGGCGTGGCCTACTATTTAAGTGGTGGAAATAAAGTTGCAGGAGTAAATCCCAATTCAGGTGGTGCAACTTTTTATGATGGTGTAGTTTTGGATGGTGTTGATGTTAATGGAAACAAAA
>JAKFDY010000262.1:0-10158 GCA_036675885.1 Lacibacter sp.
CGCCTGGCTAATCTTACAAAAGACAAAGCAGCGCCAAATGAAAATGCACCTGCCATTGTATGGATGAGTTACAATGTACATGGCAATGAAACATCAAGCAGTGAAGCTGCATTGATGACTGTTTATGCATTGGTTGATCCTTCAGATACAAAAACAAAAGAATGGTTAAAGAATACAGTGGTGGTGCTGGATCCATGCATTAACCCGGATGGTCGTGACCGTTATGTAAACTGGTTTAACTCTGTTGTGGGTGTAAATGCAAATCCACGTATGGATACCCGTGAGCATCATGATCCCTGGCCGGGCGGAAGAACCAATCATTACAATTTTGATTTGAACCGTGACTGGGCATGGCAAACACAGGTTGAAAGTCATCAACGGATGAAACTATATAATCAATGGATGCCACAAATACATGTAGATTATCATGAGCAAGGAGTTAATGAACCCTATTATTTTGCTCCGGCAGCAGAACCTTTTCATGAAGTGATCACACAATGGCAACGTGATTTTCAAACAACCATTGGTAAGAACCACGCCAAATATTTTGATGCAAATGGCTGGCTGTATTTCACCAGGCTCCGTTTCGATCTGTTTTATCCTTCTTATGGAGATACCTATCCAACATATAATGGTGCAATTGGTATGACCTATGAACAGGCTGGTGGTCCGGCGGGCGGTGCAACTGCATTAACTGAAGAAGGAGATACACTAACGTTGCTAGACAGAGCGACACATCATTTTACCACAGGATTAAGTACGGTTGAAATTTCTTCCATCAATTCCACTAAACTTATTTCAGAGTTCCGTAAGTATTTTAATAAAGGTGTAAGCAGTGGTTTTGGTGAATACAAAACTTATGTGGTTAAGAATAGCGTAAAAAACGCTGACCGTATTGCAGCACTTGTGCAATTACTGGATAAGAACGGTATTGAATATGGAACTGCTGCAGGTGCAGGTAAAGGCTATAACTATTTTACAGGTAAAGAAGAAAGTTTCAATGTTGCAAATGGTGACCTGGTGGTGAGTGCTTTTCAACCCCGCTCTGCTATGGTGCAGGCATTGTTTGAACCCAAATCAAAACTCAGCGATTCTGCAACCTATGATATCACTGCATGGAGTTTACCTTATGCATATGGACTTCAGGCTTTTGCTTCAAAAGATCGTATCAATACAAGTGCTTATCAAAAACCTGCGCAGGTAAATAATTCCTCTGCCGATGCATATGCATATGTCATAAAATGGGAGAGTGTGCAAAGTGCCAAAGTAGTTGGTGATTTATTGGAGAAGGGAATCAAGCTTCGTTACACTGAAGTGCCGTTTGAAGTTGCCGGGCAGAAGTTCGATCGTGGTTCTATCATTATTATGAAAACAAGTAACCAATCATTTGGTACACAACTCTGGAAACATGTTGCTGATGCAGCTAATGCAGCAAACATAAAAACTTACCCAATCTCTACTGGCTTTGTTGATGCTGGTGGTGATCTTGGAAGTGATCTTGTATCACCTTTCAAATTCAAGAATGTGGTATTGCTCACGGGTGAAGGAGTGAATGGAAATGCAGCGGGTGAGATCTGGCATTTCTTTGATAAGCAACTTGAATATCCTGTTTCATTGGTTTATGCAAATGATATCAGTCGAATCAACTGGCAGCAAACAGATGTAATCATTATGCCCGATGGTAATTATCGTTTTATGGGTGATAAAACTTCAACCGATCAATTGAAAGATTGGGTAAGCAAAGGTGGTAAAATAATTGCATTGGAAGGTGCTGCTACTGCATTTGCCCGGTTAGACTGGGGATTGAAATCAAAGAAAGCAGACGAAACCACAAGCAAAGATCCATATGATCCCCTGCGTTCGTTCGAAAACCGTGAGCGTGATTTTGTACGCAACATGACACCGGGATCTATTTACAAAGTTGAACTGGATAATACGCATCCATTGGCATTCGGTTATCCCAACTATTATTTTACTTTAAAAATGGATGACAATATTTTCGATTTCTTTAATAACACAGGCTGGAATGTGGGTGTGATCAAGAAAGAAGGTCAGCTTGCAGGTTTTGTTGGTTCTAAACTCAAAGATCGTTTGAAAAATGGATTGTTGTTTGGCGCACAAAACATCGGTCGTGGCTCAGTTGTATATATTACTGATAATATTATGTTCCGCAATTTCTGGGAAAATGGAAAGTTGATGTTGTGTAATGCGGTGTTTTTTAATTAAGCTACTCAATTAATAAAAGTAAGATGCCCGGGATATATTATCCTGGGCTTTTTGTTGCAGTAAAGCTGCCGGATTTTGTCAATAGTTTTCCACATTTATGCAAGTTGTTGAGAGTTTATGCGGTTTTATGCAGCATTTTAGTACATTTATTCTACGCCAAAACCAAAACCTTGCTTAAGAAAGAACGACATGCCCTTATCATGCATCAACTAAACCTGCACAACAAGGTTTTGTCGAACGATCTATGCCAAACGATGGAAGTATCAGAAGATACAATCCGCAGAGATCTGCAGGAACTCTCAGCCGCAGAGAAATTAATTAAAGTTCATGGAGGTGCATTATCTCTTTCTTTTAATGAAGTACAGTTTTCAACTGATCATTTATATTCTCCCGAAAACAAACGCATCATTGCCGAAAAGGCGGTGTCTTTAGTAGATAATGGCATGTTTATTTTAACAGGAGGAGGAACCACTATTGTTGAAATGGCGAAAGTGTTACCGCCCCAGTTGCGTGCAACATTTATTACCGGTAGTATCCCAGCTGTTAATGAATACCTGAAACACCCTTCAATAGATGTTGTAATGATTGGTGATAAGATACTCAAAGATTCAAAGATTACTTGTGGCTCTGAAGCGATCAGCAAAATACGTCAACTGAATGCCGACATCTGTTTCTTAGGTATTAATGCTATCGATATAAAAAGCGGTGTAACGGAAAATGATTGGGAAGTAGCTAATCTGAAACGGGAAATGATCGAAGCATCAAAGAAGGTAGTGTGTTTGAGTATATCCGAAAAACTCAACAGTTCGCAACCCTTACGAATCTGTGGTTTAGATAAGATCACACATCTTATTACTGAGCTGTCTCCTGATGATAAACGATTAAATGATTACCGGCAAGCCGGAATAACTGTTTTATAAAACGTGTATTCTTAAATTACCAAATAAACAAAGATTATGAGAAAACTCTTGCAATGTAAAGACAAGCTGTTATTGTTGTTTTTCTGGTTACCCGTTTTTGTTTTCGGGCAGGATAAAACAGTAACAGGTACTGTCCTTTCCGAAGACAATAGTCCTTTACCCGGAGCTACTATTTCGGTAAGGGGTACCAACCGTTCTGTAACAACGAACGCATCGGGTGTATTTACCATTAATGTGGCAAGTGATGCTGTATTAGTAATAAGCTACATCGGTTTCGAACAGCAAACCGTAAAGGTTGGTAACAACACAACACTTACTATTACACTTCGTGCATCTAAAAGCAGTTTAGGCGAAGTAGTAGTAACGGCATATGGTATTCGAAGAGAAAAGAAATCACTTGGGTATTCAACACAGGTGATTGATGGGGAAGATATTGCTAATACTCGCCGTGAAAACTTTATTAACTCGCTTGCCGGTCGTGTAGCAGGTGCAACCATTACACCTTCTTCAGGTGTGCCGGGGGCATCATCACAAATTGTATTACGTGGCGCTACTTCAATTGGCGGTAACAACCAGCCGTTGTTTGTAGTGGATGGTATTCCATACGATAACCAGACATTGAACCAGGAAAATCTTGTTGGTGGTTCGGTTTCTTTTGCCAACAGGAATTCAGATTATGGTAACCGTGCCATGGATATTAATCCTGATGATATCGAAAATGTTACCATCTTGAAAGGACCTGAAGCAACTGCTCTTTATGGTGCAGATGGCGCTTCGGGTGCAATTGTGATCACAACCAGAAAAGGTAGGTCGGGCAAGACAAGTGTATCATATGACAACTCGTTCAGAGTAGAGAACGTATACCGCTTCCCGGAAGTACAAAAAGTATATACACTTGGCAATAACGGTATTTTTGATCCCAACTTCACAACCAATCCTTTTTCAGTATTAGGCTCATCTACAGGCGCTGGTATTCCTGCAGCTTTTGGTCCAAGATTGGAACCCGGCACAAAAACATTTGATAATGCACAGAATTTTTTCCAGAATGGATTTACGAAACAGCACAATTTGAATGTGGAAGGTGGAAGTGATATTGCAACCTATCGCTTTTCAGCTAACTATACAGACCAAACAGGCGTTGTGCCAAATACTGGGTTTGAAAAATTCTCAGCCCGTTTAATTGGGTCAACTAAAATTGGTGATAAGCTGCGTTTAACAACCAGCATGAACTATGTTACAAATACGACCATGAAAGCAAGCAAAGGAGCAGGAGGTTATTTGCTTACTCTGTTAACATGGCCAACTACATCTGATGTTACTAATTTCCAGAAGCCAGATGGCACAAAAATTCCTCTACGTAACATCACCAATCTTTCTTTAGAATACGACAATCCTTTATGGGATGTTTATAAGAACCCGGGAACAGATAAAGTTGATCGATTAACCGGTAACCTTAATCTTTCGTATGATGTTACAAGCTGGTTAAATCTTGGAGCTGTTACTGGTATCGACTATTATTCACAATACGGTACATTAGCAGTTCACCCGCTCTCACGTTTTGGCCTGGCAGGTAATGGCTTCTATTCACTTTATCAGCAATCAACACGTAACTTCAGTAACACACTTAAAGCAACTGCTACCAAGAAGTTTGGCGACTTCAGTAATTCTTTTACAGTTGGTTTTTATACAGAGAATAACTTTACAAAAATCGAATCACAAAAAGGCGAACGTTTTTACGAACGTGATTTCCTCGGAATAAATAACACCGATCCTCTTTCACGTGATGCACGTACAGCCATTTCGCAAGTACGTAAAGTGCGTTTCTTTGGTAATTATATCTTAGGTTATAAATACGTTTATCTTTCATTGGCGGGAAGCCGTGAAGGTTCTTCAACATTCATGTCGAAGGTGGTAGATAAGGATCCTTTCTTTAACTATGGTTCATCTTCACTTAGTTTTGTTGCATCTGACATCCCTGCTGTTAAAGATGCATTGCCTTGGCTGAATCTTGCAAAAGGTCGCATTTCTTATGCAACAACAGGTAAGAGTCCTTCTTCGCCTTATATCATCGACTATCGTTTTACAAGCCAGATAACAACCGGCGGTGGTTTTGCATATGATGTTACAGGTAACAACTTCGATCTTGTACCTGAGCGTTCAAACAACCTTGAGTATGGTGCAGAGTTCTCCTTATTTAAAGGACGCTTGCGCATGGATATTGCACGTTATCATTTGCTCAGCAGAAACCAAATCCTTGCGGCGAGAGCTTCTTACGGAACAGGTTTTGTAATTAAATGGTTTAACGGCGGTGAAGTACAAAATAAAGGTGTAGAAGTGCAATTGGCCGGTACGCCTGTAGAATCAAAAGATTTCAGATGGGAAACAATCATCAACTTCGATCGTAACGTAGGCACAGTAAAATCAATGCCTGCAGGTTTGCCTACTTACTACGATTCTGACACATGGGTATTTGGTAACCTTCGTTCGCAATATTTCCCCGGCGCCAAGATCGGAAATATGGCTGCCAATACAGTTAGTCGCAACAATGCAGGCCAGGTGCTGATAAGCCCAACTACAGGGTTGCCTGTTCGTAATAATGATTTCAAAACTGTAGGTGACCGTCAGCCCGATTTTAAATTAGGTTGGGTTAACTCGATGCGGTACAAACAATTTGATCTATCGTTTAATATTGATTTCAGAAAAGGTGGTGATGTATTTAATGCAACTGAATATTTTCTTTACCTGACTGGTTATAGCGTTAAGACACTGGATCGAGACAAACCACGTGTGATAGAAGGAGTTTTACAGGATGGTTTTGAAAATACAGCCAACCCAACAAAGAATACCATCTCTATTACACCAATGTATAATTCTTCGTTCTATTCAAGCACAACAGCCGCTACCGAAGAAGATTTTGTTGAAAATGTAAATTGGGCACGTTTACGTGATGTAACGCTTCGTTACACTTTCCCTGCAAAACTGCTTTCTGGTGTAAAATTCATTAAATCAGCATCGATCTATTTTACAGGCACAGATTTGTTGATGATCACAAACTATAGTGGCGCCGATCCAGCGGTAAATGCAAACACTGCATCGAACCGTGGTTTTGGTGGTGCAGGTATCGATTATGGTGCATTAAGTATTCCACGTGGTTTCAACTTTGGTTGTGCTATTAAATTTTAAATCTAAGGAACATGAAAAAGAAACTATTGCATATACTTCTTCTTTCAGTTGTGTTGATCAATGCAACAAGCTGTAAGAAATATCTTGATATTAATGCCGATCCGGATACGCCGCAGCAGCCCGATGTGTCGTCCGTATTCCCCGCAATGTTGTCCGCTATTCCGAGAGGTGCTCAATTTGATGCCCGTTATATATCGAAGTACATTCAGAATTTTGCACAGAATGCGGCTAATAATGCATGGGATCTGCATGGTCATCAAAACTATCCTAACCCATCAGATATTGGTGGAGATATCTGGCGCCAGTGTTATTATGGTTTAGGTGCAAACCTTAATTATATTATTGACAATGGCAAAAGAAAAGGACAATGGGATTATGTTGGTGCAGCATACGCTCTTAAAGCGATGATGTTCCAGATGGCCACCGATCAATATGGTGAAATTATTTACAAAGAAGCGTTTAAGGAAAACACTTCTTTGTTTAAATATGATGATCAGGAGGTTGTTTATAAAGGTGTTGATTCTTTATGCCGCCTTGCATTAATTTATCTCGGACGTACAGATTTAAGTCCATCTAATTCTGTATTATCAAGAGGCGATTTTGTCTACAATGGAGATGTAAACAAGTGGATTAAATTCACAAACGGGTTACTTGCGAGGAACTTTCATCGTGTAACAAATAAGTCATCTTATCTCGCTGATTCTGTGATCTATTATGTTGATCGTTCATTTGTAAATGTACAAGACGATTTTGTAGTTCCTTTTGACGCTACAAAAAATGACGATACAAATTTCTTTGGAACGTATCGTGACAATCTGAGTTCATTTCGTCAAACAAAAATGATCGTACAGTTATTGGATGGTACAACCCTTGCCGGCAGTTCAATTGGTTTAAACAGAGATCCAAGAATGCGTCACATGATCAGTGCATCAAACGACACAACAAATGGCAATGGTGGTTATTATGCACTTGAACCCGGATTAGCTGATCCTAACACACTTAATAAACGTGTGGCTGCACCTTTTGGCGATTCGTTATATGCCAACCCAAGTGCAAGCCGTTACGATCCATCAAGAGGTAAATATTTGTTTCGTGATAAAGCGGTTTCTCCTGTTATGACATATAGTGAGTTACAGTTTATGAAAGCTGAAGCTGCTTATAAAAAAGCTGGCGGAGGAGATGCTGTTTCGTATCAGGCATACTTAAGTGGTATCAATGCTCATTTCGATTTCATAAATCGGTCAACCTACCCACGAAGCAATGTACCTGTCTATAATACAACAGTTATCTCTGCGGCGCAACGCTCGGCTTATTTAGCGAGTGCAAACGTAAAGGAGAGTGCTGCAACTCTCACACTCACTGATATCATGTTGCAGAAATATATCGCATTGTGGGGTTGGGGTTTTCTTGAAACATGGGTTGATATGCGTCGTTATCATTATACCGATCCTGATCCTGTTACAACGCAGCCGGTTTACAAAGGATTTATTACTCCAACTGGTATTCCTGCTGCGAATAATGGTAAACTGGCTTATCGCATCAGGCCCCGTTATAATTCAGAATATGTATGGAACCTCGATGAATTAAAACGTATTGGCGGTACTGCGCCTGATTATCATACAAAGGAAATGTGGTTCAGTCTACCTTAACTAATTAAATAATTGAATATGCGTAACAGAATTATTCAACTCTTATGTTTTTCAACAACCGCATTGATGTTGTTGACAGCATGCGAGAAAAATGAACTAAATACAACTGAAGTAAATAAACTCACAGACAATGAAGCAGAAGTAAAAGTGATGTTTGCTTCGTTCTACCGTTCAAACCCACGTATTTATATCAAGATAAACGATCAGTTAGTAAGCAGCGTACTTACCACGTTTACACCATTTCCCGGAGGGGGATTAAATACAGGAGGAGGTAGCACTGCCGATTATCTGCGTGTTACAGGTGGCCAAAACAAGTTTTCTGTAGCAGTACCTAAGTTTGGTACAAATGAAGACTCACTCCAATTGGCATCTGTTCAGCATAATATTACTGCAGGAAAGAAATTTTCTATATACTTCGCTGATACAAGCACTAACACAACAAGTTTTCTGGTGGAAGATTCATTAACCGCTCCTGATTCGGGATATGTTCGCTACAAGTTTGTGAATATGATGCCTGATGCACCCGGCGGTCTTGATTTATACATTGGAACAGTAAAAGTAGCTTCGGCTATTCCTTTCAAGGGTGTTAGTCCTTCCTTTGTATTACCAACCAATAACACTTCAACTATTTGGGCCATTCGTGAAGCAGGTGGAACAACAAACCGTACACAGTACACGAGTGCATCAACACTTGCCAATCAGCGGGTGTTTACTGTAATTGCAAGAGGATATTATTCTATTACAACAACATCAACAGCAGAACCACGGCGAAGACTGGTTAGCCTTATTTACAACCAATAATGGCAAAGGGTGTGTTACAAAAACACACCCTTTTTTCTTTTTAAGAATAAAAATCATTGCTTTGCATATAACCAGTAATTACAGGCATTGAAACGCAGCGACCTTTTCTACATCCGCCTCTCTTTCATTCTCAGCACCCTAATTTGTGCCGTAAAGTTTGTTGCGTGGTTTGTAACCGGTTCATTGGTGATCTTATCCGATGCGTTGGAATCCATTATTAATGTAGTAGCAGCGGCATTTGCCTGGTACAGTATTTATCTGTCGAACAAACCAAGAGATACTGAACATCCGTATGGGCATGGCAAAATTGAGTTCTTCTCAATTGGATTTGAAGGAGCCATGATCTTAATTGCAGGCTTTGGTATTCTGATACAAGCTATTCTGTTCTTTTTCAATCCGCCGGAATTACATGCATTAACAGCGGGTCTTTGGTTAACACTTGCAGGAGGGGCTGCTAATTTTCTGTTAGGCTTCTTCCTGGTGAAAAAAGGAAAACAGAACAACAGCCTCACGTTACAGGGAAACGGGAAACATATTTTAAGCGACAGCTATTCAAGTATTGGTGTGGTGGTGGCGATTGTACTGATATTATTCACGGGTTACAAATGGATAGACCCGATTGCTTCTGCAGTGGCGGCTGTCATTATCATTTATACCGGCTTTAAGCTAATGAGTAAATCTGTGCGTGGACTGATGGATGAGGTGGATATGAAAATTGTTGATGAACTGGTTACTATTTTAAAAGAACAACGGCAACCCAACTGGATCGATATGCATAACCTGCGTGTACAACGCTATGGCAGTTTATACCATGTAGATTGCCATGTAACCATGCCGTACTATTTTTCATTGGAAGAAGTACATGAAGAAATAACAAAGCTTGATAAGATACTGAATTCAAATTTTCAAAAGGGAAGTATTGAATTTTTTATCCATACCGATCCTTGCATTACGTCAAGCTGCGCACATTGCCAGTTAACGGAGTGCAACGTGCGGAAGCAAGCATTCATACAAAAGATTGAATGGAGCAAAGAGAATTTATTACCTAACAGGAAACATTCTTTTCCAGAGTAACGCTTACTCATCTCCATAATTGAATTTCAGCGGTGTTAATGCTTCAATCAATGGTTTCACCCGGTAAATATTCCTGTTGAACTTATTGCCAAGAATAATAATGGTGAGCGAATCGGGGAGTACACGGTAAAACGTAGAGTTGTTACCATGCCACCAGCCATTGTGATAAATGATCTTGTTGTTACTTGCCAACGTGTACATTCTCCAACCCAAACCATAATTGTGAATACCGGGCTTTTCAAAACTATAAGGTTGAAATGCTGAGTCGAGCGTTGATTGTTTAAAAAGTTTATTACCATATAGTG
>JAKFDY010000263.1:0-11709 GCA_036675885.1 Lacibacter sp.
AAAATAACCTGGAAAATAAAGAGAGTGTTTTTTATCTTTAAGAAACATAATCACATGAAAAAACACTTTCAAACTATAACCGTTTTCTCTGGCCTTGTTTTTCTCCTTTATGCTTGTAATTGCTCCTGCCTTTGTAATAAAAACATGGGATGTGCAATAGCAGAAGCCAGGTCTGTTAATGGAGTTCTTGTTGAAAAGCAGTTATATTGCTCAACCACAAACTATGAAACAGATAAAGCTGTGCAGGATTCGGTTCGTAATTTTCAGAAACGTTACCTGAATTCAACTATTAGTGTTGCAATAAGAGACTCACTCTCCAGTACAATTCAGGTTAGCGGGTTAACGTGTAATGACGCTAATGATTTTAAAAGCCAGGGTTATGAATGTTCCTGCGCAAAGTAAATTCATCATCAAATCGCTTTACTGAACATAGGCGTAATAATTTCACGTTGCAGATACAGATCAAATGCACTGCAGATATTACGGATGAACTGTCGCCCTGTTTCTGTTACAACCAATCCATCATCATTCATATTGATCAATCCATCATCAAGCGGTTGTTGTAATTGCGGGAATACATACTTTTCAATGAGTCGTTTGTCTTCTTTTCTGAACACAGCATAATCTCTGCAACTGATGCTGAGAATATAATTGCGGAAAGCCTTGTCTTCATCATTCAGAAAATAACCTTTGAACAGCGGCAATTCTTTCTGCTGAATTGCTTCGTAATATTCGTGGATCGATTTTTTATTTTGTGCAAAGCCGCCGCCTATATCGCTGATGCTCGATACACCTAATCCCAACAATATCGAAGTATGCTGTGTGGTATAACCCATAAAATTGCGATGCAGTTTGGTAGTTTTCCAGGCAGTGTAAAGATCATCTGTTGTTAATGCAAAATGATCCATACCAATATCAACATAACCTGCTGCCGTGAGCATTTCTTTTCCTTTCAGGTATAACTGCAGTTTATCTTCGGGTGAAGGGAGATCATTTTCATCAAATAAACGTTGCCCCCTGCTCGTCCATGGCACATGCGCATAACTGTAAAACGCAATACGGTCGGGGCGAAGAGCAATCACTTCTTCAATTGTTTTTGTAATGCTTTGCAATGTTTGTTTAGGTAAGCCATAGATGAGATCATAATTCACCGAAGCAAAACCAAGCTTTCTTGCATCGGTTGTTGCACGCTGCACATTTTCCAGTGGTTGAATGCGGTTAATGATGCGTTGCACTTCGGGGTCATTATCCTGCACACCATAACTGATGCGGCGGAAACCTAAGTTGTACAAAGTTTCAAGGTGTGCGAATGTGGTATTGTTGGGATGGCCTTCAATGCTGAATTCATGATCGGGGTGAACATTGGAACGCTCAGTAATAAAATTCATCAAACGTTTCAGGTTGGCAGGAGAGAAGAACGTAGGTGTGCCACCGCCCAAATGCAGTTCACGGATGATGGGTTTTTGATGGAACAGTTGCAGGTATAATTCAAATTCCTGTTCAATCATGGCCAGGTATTCTTCTTCCACACTATGATTGATGGTGATCTTTTTATTGCAGCCGCAATAGGTACATAACGATTCACAAAACGGCAAATGAATATACAGGCTGATGCCTTCCCGGGTATTGTGCAGTTCAAATTGCTGGATCAGGAGTTGCTTCCATTCATCCACATCAATGTCCTCTTTCCACACAGGAACGGTAGGGTAACTCGTATAGCGGGGAACCGGACGGTTATACTTCCTGGTCAGGCTCCTGATAGTCTCTTGTTGCATGGGGCAAAATTGCTGAATCAACCAACTCCTTGCCCTGACGGGGAAACGGGGTAAAAATGATTGCTGTCAGTTTATGAAAACCGCTGATTCGGGTGTTCATACACTCCCGAACTTCCGTACCTTTGGCAACTTTAAAAATAAGACAGGGATTGACTTATGAGCGTTAAGTACAGAGAATTTTCGCACTTGAATTTACCCTCCATTGAACAGGAGATATTGGCCAAATGGGATGCTGAACAGGCATTTGAAAAGAGCATTGAAGTAAGGAACGGAGCGGTTCCCTTTGTGTTTTACGAAGGGCCGCCCAGTGCCAACGGTATGCCAGGCATTCACCACGTTATTTCAAGAACCTTGAAAGATTTGGTTTGTCGCTACAAAACCATGAAAGGTTTCCAGGTAAAACGCAAAGGCGGTTGGGATACGCATGGTTTGCCGATTGAATTAGGTGTGGAGAAAGAATTGGGCATCACAAAAGAAGATATTGGTGTAAAGATTTCTGTTGAAGATTATAACAAGAAGTGCCGTGAAGCGGTATTGCGTTATAAAGACAAGTGGGATGAGATCACGAAGAAGATGGGTTACTGGGTTGATCTGAACGATCCTTACATCACATTTGAAAACAGTTACATTGAAACATTGTGGTGGTTGCTGCAGCAGTTGTACAAGAAAGGATTGCTGTATGAAAGTGTAAGCATTCAACCATACTCACCTGCAGCAGGGACAGGTTTAAGTTCGCATGAACTGAACCAACCCGGTACGTATAAAGATGTAAAGGATACCAGTGCAACGGTGATGTTCCGTGCAACGCAAAATGAGAAAAGCAAATTCCTTCATGATGCAGTGCATGGTGCAGAAGTATTTTTCATGGCATGGACAACCACACCGTGGACCTTGCCAAGTAACTTAGGTTTAACTGTTGGTCCAAACATTGAATATGTGTTGGTACAAACTTTCAATCCTTACACACATTTACAGGTGAACATTGTATTGGCGAAAGATCTCGTTCATAAATATTTGAAAGCAGAAGGAGAGAATGGAGATTTTGAAGGCTACAATGGTGAACAGAAAATATTGCCATGGAAGATCATTACTTCTTTCAAAGGTTCACAGCTGGAAAGTTTGCATTACGAGCAACTCTTACCATACGAAGCAAACAGCATTGAAGAAGTAAAACGCATTACTCCTGATGCTGATCCCTTCCGTGTATTGATCGGTGATTTTGTTACAACAGAAGATGGTACTGGTATCGTTCATACTGCTCCTGCATTTGGTGCAGATGACTATCGTGTAGGGAAGAAATTCGGCATTGGTATTTTAACCATGGTTGATCGAGAAGGAAAGTTCCTTGATGGATTAGGTGAGTTCAGCAACCGTTATGTAAAGAATTATAAAGACGATCCGAATTATGTAGATGTGAATGTTGACATCTGCGTAAAACTCAAAAAAGAAAACAGGGCGTTTAAAGTTGAAAAATACGAACACAGTTATCCGCATTGCTGGAGAACTGATAAACCAATCCTTTATTATCCGTTAGATGCATGGTTCATTAAAACCACTGCAATCAAAGACCGGATGGTGGAATTGAATAAAACCATCAACTGGAAACCAAAGTCAACCGGCGAAGGTCGCTTTGGTAACTGGTTAGAGAATATGGTTGACTGGAACCTCAGTCGTTCACGTTTCTGGGGAACAGCATTGCCCATCTGGAAAACAGAAGATGGCGAAGAAGAAATCTGTATTGGTACGGTTGAAGAGTTGAAAGAAAATGCGGCGAAAGCAGATGCATCACTCGGCACCAACAATGCAAAATACTTAGGTAACGATATCGATCTGCATAAACCATATGTTGATGAGATCATTCTTATCAGCAATACTGGTAAGCCAATGAAGCGTGTACCAGACTTAATTGATGTCTGGTTCGATAGTGGTGCCATGCCTTACGCACAATGGGGACTCGATCATGAGAAAGTAAAGAATGGAGATAAGTATCCGTTTAAACTTCCTGCTGGTGTAAACAAATTTGAAGATTTATATCCCGCAAGTTTTATTGCTGAAGGTGTGGATCAAACACGTGGTTGGTTTTATACACTGCATGCAATTGCATCGTTGGTGTATGATAGTGTTGCTTATAAAACTGTTGTAAGTAATGGGCTGGTGTTAGATAAGAATGGTAACAAAATGAGTAAGCGTCTCGGCAACGTGGTGAACCCGTTTGAAACCATTGAGAAGTTTGGTGCTGATGCTACACGCTGGTATCTCATCACCAATGCATCGCCTTGGGATAATTTAAAATTTGATATTGAAGGCATCAAAGAAGTGCAACGCAAATTCTTTGGTACACTTTATAATACTTACCAGTTCTTCGCATTATATGCAAACGTCGATGGTTTTGCATTTAAAGAAGCAGCTATTCCGGTAAAAGAACGACCTGAAATTGATCAATGGATATTATCATCGCTTCACACACTTATTAAAAAAGTGACTGATGCAATGGATGATTATGAACCAACACAGGCAGGCCGGTTGATCGAAGAATTTGTAGATGAACATTTGAGTAACTGGTATGTGCGTTTGTGCCGCCGCCGTTTCTGGAAAGGCGAGTATGAGCAGGATAAGATCAGTGCTTATCAAACTTTGTATGAATGTTTGGAAACTGTGCTACGATTAATGGCACCTGTATCGCCTTTCTTCAGCGATGCTATTTTCACCGAGTTGAACAAAGTGAGCAGCAGGTTCAACGCAGCTTCTATTCACCATGTTGATTTCCCGGTTGCAGATGAATCATTGATTGATGCAGCATTGGAAGAACGTATGCAATTGGCACAAGACGCTTCTTCACTGGTGCTTTCGCTCCGTAAGAAAGTGAATATCAAGGTTCGTCAGCCTTTGCAGAAAATATTGATTCCTGTGCTGAGCAATGGCATGAAAGATCAATTCAGCAAAGTGGAGGACATCATCATGAGCGAGGTAAATGTGAAAGAGATTGAGTACCTCACTGCCGACAATACCTTCATCAAAAAGAAAATTAAACCCAACTTTATTGCTCTCGGTAAAAAGATGGGAGCGAAGATGAAAGCGGTATCAGCAGCCCTCGCACAATTCACCCAGGAAGACATCAGCCAATTTGAGCGTGAAACTGTTTATAATCTGTTGATAGAGAATGAAACGGTTCCTTTATATTTGACAGATGTAGAAATTCTAAGCGAGGATGTGCCCGGCTGGATGGTGACGAACAAGGGAGCAGTTACCGTGGCATTGGATGTAACCATTTCCCCCGAATTGCTCAGCGAAGGCAATGCCCGGGAACTGGTGAACAGGATCCAGAAAATCCGCAAAGAGAGTGGTTTTGAGCTGACTGACAGAATTGCTGTACAGGTTTTAGAGAATGAGAGCCTGCAGCCTTCTATCACTCAATTTAAATCCTATATTTGCGCCGAAATTTTGGCAGATAACCTTGAATTTGTACCGCATTTATCCGATGGCATCGAAGTTGAGGTTAACGATATTCCCATAAAAGTTCAAGTACTCAAAAAAGGAGGATAGAATGGCAAACAAAAAGAAAGCAGCAAAACCTGCTCCCAAAAAAGCGGCGAAACCGGTCGCTAAAAAACCAGCAAAGCCAGCTGCTAAAAAGCCAGCTCCTAAACCTGCCCGACCAAACGGCGGGAAAGCGGTTGCTAAGCCTGTAGTAAAAAAAGCCGCCCCGAAGGCAGCAGTTAAGCCAGCATCTAAACCAGTACCGCACAAAGCGGTAAAAGTAGCTGCTAAACCTAGTCCCAAGCCAGTGGCCAAACCGGTTGCAAAACCTGCTCCAGCAAAAGCAGTAAAGCCGGAAGTAAAGAAGCCTGAGCCGGTTGCAAAACCAGCGAGTGCTATTAAACCAACCGTTAAACAAGCAATCCAAGATTTGAAAAAAGAAGCAAAAAAGCCGGCTCCTCCAAAAGAAGTGAAGCCAATCAAAACATCGGTAAACACATCGGTGAAATATCAACCAGATTTTACAAAATCAGTATTAGATAAATCAGTGGAAGAGAAACCTCAGGGACCAATGGTCCGCTACAGTGATGCAGACCTCGTGGAGTTCAAGGAACTCATTCAGCGTAAACATGAAGCTGCTAAAAAAGAATTAAACTATTTGCAGGGATTGATCACCCGTAAGGATGACCAGGGTGGCGATGGTGATGATGGCCGTTACATGACTATGGAAGATGGCAGTGTAAGTATGGAACGTGAGCAACTGAGCCAAATGGCCAGTCGCCAGATCACTTATATCGATCACCTGGAAAAAGCGCTGATGCGTATTGAAAACAAAACCTACGGTATTTGCCGTGTAACAGGTAAACTCATCGATAAGGCCCGTTTGCGTGCTGTGCCACATGCCACTTTAAGCATTGAAGCGAAAATGGGTATTGTGAAAGGCCCTCAGCCTGCTGGTGAATAAGTTTACAAAGACTGAATGAAATAGAAATCCTCCTGTTTACCGGGAGGATTTTTTTTTATGTGCCCACCCGCATCAACCGGCTCATTGAGCACACCCACCTAATTGTAAATCATTCATCCTCTTCTTCCAGGTAACCATGTACAAGATCGTCAGGATCTTGCAGGCTATCTTCTGTATCTATAGTACCGGCACGGGGTTTAGGACGGTGTACTATATCGTCAAGGTCTTCTTCGCCGGTTTCAGCTTCAGGAAGTGTTTCCGGCTCCTGCGAATGCATCATTTCATCAGCATCTTTTTCTGTCCGCTGTTTTGGAGTCAGTTTAGGGGAAGATATTTTTGTGTCTGGGTTGTTGATAGCCTGCTTCTTCATGACCGTGCATTTGTTTAAGAGGCGGAAAAACTGTGCCAGAGTGAACAGGTATTTCGGAGAATTTTAAAAAACTTCTTCTCAGCATTTCTTTCCCTGGGAGGCGTTGCGTTGATAGTCCCGGAGAAATTTCTTCACTCCGGTTCTGATCACGCATTACCATTTTCATCAGTTAAAGTCGCTGCTAATATTCCCGGTAAGATTAGTAAATACGGGTTTATTTGTATTATTGAGACAAATGAGCCTGTATGCAATTAAGAATCTCCATATTCCTTTTTCTGATTAGTTCAGCATTAAATTTAAGTGCTCAAAATATTCCTCAAACGTTACATAACTATTTGACAGCCGCATCTGCAGACAACAGCATGAATGGAAATGTATTAGTTGCATCAAATGGAGAGATTAACTTTAAAAAATCATTTGGCTATGCAGATTTTGGGAATTTAAAAGTAAATACTGACTCTACACTTTTCCCTCTGGCATCAATATCCAAAACCATTACATCCGTTGCAGTATTACAACTGAAAGAAAAAGGGAAATTTAAATTGGATGATTTATTTATTAAATATTTCCCAGAATTTCCATTTCCAACAATCACTATACGTCAACTTCTTTCACATACGTCTGGCTTGCCCGACATGGAAGCGGTATTGGATTCTTTAGTTAATAAATATCCTGACAAAATCTTCACAAACGCCGATGTGTTGCCCGCACTTAAACTATATGCAAGAAATCACTCGTTGCTGTTTCAACCGGGTGAAAGCTGGCGATATTCAAATCTTGGATTTCAGTTACTGGCAGTTTTGGTTGCGAAAGTAAGTAGACAACCCTTTGCATTGTATGTTAAAAAAAATATTTTCCAGCCGGCAGGTATGACCAATTCATATGTGCAAACAAATTTATCTCAAACCCGGGAAAGCAACCGTACTGTGAACTATCAATACAATAACCATTTTGAGATGAGATTGCAAAAAATGGACACGTTGAAAGATTGGAAAGAGTGGACTTATAATTTAACGGGATTGTATGGAAGTAGTAATGTGGTAAGCAGTACAACTGATTTGCTGAATTATGATAAAGCACTTTACAATGGTACACTGTTAAAAAAAGTTAGCCTTGACGAAGCTTTTACACCAGTTAAATTAAATAATGGAGAAAACAATAAAGCTGTTGCGGGAACATCCTGTGGTTTAGGATGGTTTATTTTCACTGATTCTTCCAATGGAAAAACAGTGTGGCATTCAGGATCAAATCCCGGGGTAACAACTTTGTTTGTAAGAAACATTACGAAGAAACAAGTTTATATCGTTTTGCAAAATGTTACTTGTCCGCAAACTGTATATTTTTCTATGCTTGATATTATTACAGGGGAAGTAATTGCCTATAAAAAATCTATTGGCTTTCAATATGGCCAGGATCTCTATCAAAAAGGAGCCAACTATGCATTGGCACATTTAAAAGTATTACAGGATGATTCGGTTCACTATACTTTGGCAGAATCAGAAATAGACAGAATTGGTTTGGAATTTAGCAGAACAAAATTTCAGGAATACTCTTTAGAAGCATACAAGCTAAATACACTTCTGTTCCCCAATAGCTGGAAAGCATACGCCAATTATGCAGTTGCCTTATCTGCTAAAAAAGAAAACAGGGAAGCTGCAATACTTATGTTTCAAAAATCCCTTTCGCTAAATCCCGAAAATGCAGATGCAAAGAAAAGGTTTGAAAACTTATTAAAATAGCATATCCTTTTAGATTGTTAGAGATGCATAAATGTACAACAGCAAAACTTTCATCAGTCCGAGGGGGGCTGAGCCACGGCCATCCCCCGGGAGTTAAAAAAACATTTAAAGCTCCGGCAAAAAACGCCAAAACGGAAGGGTTTGATTGTTGTACTTAATGGTTTCACAGTTGCAGGTAGTTTTTCATCGACACAGGCCTAAGGGTTACACCTATAATGATGAATTACAGAGACTTTTGCTTGCAGTTCCGCTGTTGCAACGATAGCTTTGTTTATATTTTTATCCAATGTCCACTGTAAAATCCAATCCTGGCCACTCTTCCCATGCCCTTTTTAAAGAGCTGGTACAGCTTAATAAATCGTCTTTATTTCCTGAAGTTTATTGTTTGCTTTCACCGGAAAGTCATTTTGTGGCTGTCAGCCCTTCCTGTGAAATCAACTGGGGTTATAAAGCCAAAGAACTTATTGGGAAACCAGTCTCCTTGTTTATTAAAACAGCTGAAAATAGCCCGGCACCCATTTTCTCACAAGATGCTCCGCCGGTTTCGGGATATTATTTCTTAACGAAAGCAGGAACTGTTATTCCGGTTAATTGGATTATTCAATGGGATGAAACAGAAAAGCTGTTTTACTGCGTAATAAGAGGCAATGGTGAAAAACGGGCACTAACGGCCAAACTCGTGCAAACAGAGGAACGGTTGAAACGGGTGATGCATATGTCGAGAATGGGTAATTGGGAGAAAGATTTTCGAACGGGCGAAGTTTATTCATCCGATGAAGTATTTGAAATTTTTGGGCTTGCCAACACAGGACAGCCAGGTGTTGAGGTAGACGATTTCTTCCGCCTTGTACATGCAGAAGATTTGGAGCGGGTGTTAACCTTTTACCAGAATTTGGCGAATGCTGAATCAATAGATATTGAACACAGACTTATCAGGCCCGATGGTAAAACCGTTTTTCTGCGCCAGGTAGGCCGGGTAGAGAAGGATGATGAAGGAAATGTTGTGCTTGTTAGCGGCACAGTGCAGGATATTACAGCTATAAGAGAAAAGGAAGAAGAAATATTAAAAGCAAATCAACGCTACGAGCTTATTTCAAATGCCACACATGATGTGATTTGGGATTGGGATCTGCAAAGCAATACGGTGTGGTGGAATCAGAATTTTAAAATACAATTCGGCTATGAACCGCAGGAAATATTTGATTTCTGGCTTGACGCAGTGCACCCGGAAGACAGGGAACGTATTATGGCTGAAGTAAAACAGGTGATGGAACAGGGGATGCAGGTATGGGCGGGCGAACACAGGTTTAGAAAAGCAGATGGTACATATCTCACTGTTTTTGACAGGGCTTTTATTGCCTATGATCAAAACGGAAAACCCATGCGGATGATTGGTTCTGTACTGGATATTACCAGGCAAAAAAAGGTTGAAAAGAAGCTGGAAGATCTGAACAGGAAGCTGCGGCATCTGTCGGGCTATCTGCGAAAGGCGCAGGAAAAACAAAAGGCACATGCAGCATCTGTTCTTCATGAAGAACTGGCGCAACAGCTGGTGATAGTTAAATTTGATATTTCTCAACTTGGTTCTGCATTTGGCAGAAAAAACGCTGTTGCTAAAGAGAAGCTGGAACATATTTTTCAATTGCTCAACAGCAGTATTGCATTGACCAGGAATTTATCATACGATATGTATCCCGAAATATTAACTGACCTTGGGATAGTTGATGCTATTGAATGGTATAGCAAGAATTTCAGTGATGATAATAAAATAAAGGTTGATTTTGTATCTGATCTTAATGACCTTGTACTTCCTGAATCAACAAATATCAACCTGTTTCGTCTTTACCAGGATTGCTGCGATTTCTTACGGATTTACTTTAAAGCAGAAACCATTACAAGTTCTTTAGCAAAGGAGAAAACACAGTTATTGTTAAGCTTGAGTAGCACTTTGCTTCCTGCCGAAATAGAAACATTAATGCCAGCATATAGTGAGCAACTCGATTGGCTTAATATAACTGAACGGGTAGATCTTATGGATGGACAGATTGAACTTCGTTATGACGATCAACACACAGTTCATATTCTCATTTCTCTTCAAATGGGGTAAAAAAATTACTGGCAATTAGTAATAGCTGAACTGCTACTATTAGAATTTTATTTGATGAAGTTGTTATCTGCTATCAACATGATAGTAATTACCGGCAGGTATGAACTACTTAAGGGCAATAAAAAATCCCTCCGAACCGAAGGGATTTCAAGTATTTTGACGAATAGAGCTGATTAATAATCTCTGTTATAACCGCCGCCGCCGCCACCTTTGTAGCCGCCGCCACCGCCACCTTTGTAGCCGCCGCCACCGCCACCTTTGTAGCCGCCACCGCCGCCACTACCGCCGCGGAAGCCACCGCCTCCACCGCCGCCGAAGCTGCGCTTTTTAAAGCCACCGTCGTCTTTCTTAGGCTGAGCTTCATTTACTACAATTTTGCGTCCCTGAACGTCAGTGTCGTTCAGTTGGCTGATTGCAGCCTGGGCTTCTTCTGCATTCTCCATTTCTACAAATGCAAAACCCTTGCTACGGCCAGAGAATTTGTCGGTTAAAATTTTGGCAGATGTTACAGCGCCAAATTGCTCAAACAGAGCAGCGAGGTCTTCGTTCGTCATGGACCAGGCCAGGTTTCCTACGTAAATGTTCACAAGAAAAAAATTAAAAAACAAAAATCATGAACCAGGATTAGCAACTGAAACCGGGGAAACTGATCGAAGGAAAAGCACCTGGAAGCTCAGAAAGCATGGACTGAATTCACATTAACTCTATAAAGATAGGGGAATTATTGAGAAAAGCGAATGGGTCAAAACAAAAACTTAACGCACCTCCTGCATGTCTACCAGCTTGCGGTAAAAGCCGTTTAAGTCAACTAATTGATCGTGGGTGCCTCTTTCCACAATTTCTCCTTTCTGCAACACCAGTATTTCATCGGCATGCCGAACGGTTGACAGCCGGTGAGCAATCACCAAACTGGTACGATCCTGCATCAGGTGGTTGATGGCATCCTGTACAAGGCGTTCACTTTCGGTATCAAGTGAAGAAGTAGCTTCATCCAGAATAAGAATCGGTGGATTTTTTAATACAGCACGTGCAATCGTTACACGCTGGCGTTCACCACCACTGAGTTTACTTCCACGGTCACCAATGTTTTCATCGTAACCATTTTCTTTCTTGGCAATAAACGCATGTGCATTTGCAATCTTTGCAGCTGTTTCAATTTCTTCTTTGCTTGCTTCTGCTTTACTGAGTGCAATGTTATTTGCAATGCTATCATTAAACAAAATAGGTTCCTGTGTTACAATGCCCATGAGTTGACGAAGACTATTGAGTGAATAGTT
>JAKFDY010000264.1:0-10893 GCA_036675885.1 Lacibacter sp.
GGATGAAACGGATCATCATTCACTTCACTGCCTGCTACTACCGGAATATATTCATCGAGCAACTCCGTCATTAAACGGGCCATTCTTGTTTTTGCCTGTCCACGCAAGCCAAGAAACAAAATGTTATGGCGGCTCAACAATGCACGCTCCACATCCGGAATTACCGAATCTTCATATCCTAATATGCCGTGAAATACATTTTCGTTTTGCTGAAGTTTTGCAATTAAGTTTTGACGTACTTCTTCTTTGATGCTTTTTGATTTGTAGCCGCTTTTCTTTAATTCGCCCAATGTTTTTATCTGGTTCATGCCTGTAAGGCGGGAAGACGGAAAGCCCGCATTAATCTACACAATAGCGCCTGATTCCGTCTTTTATCAGTGCTGTATTAAAATTTATGAGAAAACCAACTTTTAAAGAAGTCAGTTTTAAATGACTGATTATTTGTGCTTGCCATACTTTATTCACTGTATCAATTGCTTTCATTTCGCAAATGACTGTTTCATCAACCAATACATCCATTTTCAATCCTTCATCAAACATTTTTCCATCGTAATAAATCGGCAGTTTTACTTGTCGCTGATAAGGGATATTCTTTTTCTCAAGCTCGTAGCAAAAAACATGCTTCATAGATCTTTTCAAGCAATCCCGGTCCTAATTGCTTATGTACTTTAAAGGCACAATCAACAATTTCCCCGCACAGGTAATTTTCATGATCAGACAAAATATGCATAGCAATTATTTTTCTTTCCGCCTGCCCGTCTTTTCGGCAAAAACAATGTCCTTACTTACCTCATTTAATATACTGTCTTCCTCTTCCCGCTTTCAAAATCCTTAAAAATAAATGCACCGAGTTTATCCAACGATGCAAAGAAGGCTTTACCATGATTGGTTTCTGTAAACTCCTGAACAAAGCGTTGCAGGTAAGGATCGGTGGCGATCATAAACGTAGTGATGGGTATCTTCAGTTTTTTACATTGTGCCGCAAGATTGATACAACGGTTCACTACTTTCCGATCGAGACCAAAACTGTTCTTGTAATATTTCTTGCCGATCTTTAAACAAGTTGGTTTACCATCAGTGATCATGAATATCTGCTTGTTGGGATTTTTTCTACGGCGAAGTATTTCCATTGCCAGTTCCAAACCTGCAACTGTATTGGTGTGATAAGGACCCACCTGCAGGTAAGGAAGATCTTTTACTTCAATCATCCACGCATCATTACCAAACACCACAATATCCAACGTATCCTTCGGGTATTTTGTTTGAATGAGTTCGCTCAACGCCATCGCCACTTTCTTTGCAGGTGTAATACGGTCTTCGCCATACAGAATCATTGAGTGCGAAATATCAATCATCAACACCGTTGATGTTTGTGTTTTGAAATCTGTTTCACGAATTTCCAGGTCATCTTCACGCATCATAAAACTGTCGATGCCATGATTGATCTGTGCATTGCGGATGGAGTTGGTGAAATCGATCTGCTCTAATGTATCACCAAACTGGAAAGGTCTTGTCTCAGGGTTTATTTCATCACCCATACCCGGTTTAAATGTTTGATGATTGCCCTGCTTGGTTTTCTTCAGCTTACCGAATATTTCTTCCAGCGATTGCTTACGTATTGCTTGTTCTGTTTTTGAGGTGATGTTAAACTGACCGGTTACAGGGTTTTCATCGAGATAACCTTTCTCTTTCAGCTCCTCAATAAAATCACCTATGCCATACTCATCATTCGTGAGTTGAAATTTGCGATCAAGTTGGTTCAACCAATCCATTGCTTCCGTTACATCGCCACTGGTATACGTCAACAGTTGTGTGAACAGATCAAGCAGTTGTTCAAACTTCGACTTGCCATTTTGCGACGGATCATACTTCGAGAAAAAGTGTCCAATCATAACTATACAATTTACTTCAAAATCAAATACCAGTTTTGCAGCTTGGGGAGAAGAATAAAAAGATAACAAAAACTGAACCCGAAAAGTTCTTGACAGTTTTTCCGCTGTTTTCTTATTTTACCGTCTGAAAACACACAAATTCATGCAAAGGCTTACCAATTTTGTCATCTTTTTCTGCCTCATTTTGTTTTTGGCCAGCTCCTGCAGCCAGCCAAAATTGCTGTTGAAACCCGCAGCAACGTTCGACACGCTGCATCTTGAACTTGACCTGAGTATTGTTCAGCAATACGAGTACAAACAGGCTTTGCTGCAAAAAATGAAAAAATTCACCGAGGTGTATAACACTGAAGAGCATCCGTTTAAACTGGCGCTCAATACCGGCTCAACAAGCAGTAACTGCAACATACAAGTTGTGAGGGTGAAATTTATTGGCCGTAAAGAAAACATCATTGGCACTGCTATAAGTGTGGTGGGTATTGGCACTGCTGCCACGTTAATTGCCACCGGATTCCCTGTGCCTGTTGGTTGGGTGTATATACCAAGCGCAAAAACAAGTTTGCAACCGGGGTTAAGCAAAGATATCAGCGACCTTACAACGTTTCAACGTGTTTCTATTAATTCATCGGGAATGTACCGTTCATTAGACAAACAGATCGACAAGCAAAGCACAAAGGTTGTAAAGTATGTTGTATCAGTTGTGCAAAGTGTGGAGAAAGAATACCGGAAGAATAAAAATCTGCCTGCGCAAACAGGAAAATAAATGGTTGAATTATTTTCATTTTTTCAATTGCAAATAGTCCGTACCTACGGCACGGAAAAAATCTCTTTCCGTTTCTACCGATATGTTGGTCCTATGGAACAAAGCTTCACTCTTTAAACTCAGATAGGTGTGATAGCGCAAGCGTCTCGCTTGTGCTTATAAAGCAAGTACCTGACGGGGCACAAGCGAGACGCTTGCGCTATATTATAGTTTGTATCGAACGCCTTTGTGCCGTGGGCACATGCTATAGGTAGAAAAATTAAAAACAGAATATGCGTGCCGCAGGTACGCTCCATTCATTCAAACAAGCAGGATGATTATTGCAAAAAACAAACCCCGGCAATTGGCCGGGGTTTGTTTTTCTTATTTCTGCGAATCGGTCTTATTGTTTATTATTTGCGGAACTTCCTTATTCTGTAATGTATCAGAGCCGGGCTTTATTCCCTGCACATATTGTTTCAGTGCATTATCAATTCCTTCTACCAACTGTTTTGCTACCTGGTATTCATATTCTGAAGGACTGGTGCCTTCAGCACCTACATACGATTCATAAAATGCCATTTGTTGCTGACAATCTTTTTTCACCGCTTCCATAATGCGTTTTCCTAATTCAATATCACCTGCCTGGAAAGCAGTCATCGCAAAATAGAAACTCTTTTCATTATGATCGTTACCATAACGTGAAGGAAGAGCGTATGGCACGTTCTTATCTTTTATCATCTGGTCGGCACGTTGCAACACTTTCTTTGCATCGTCTTTACGGCCTGCAGCAATCAGATTCATTGCAAGCATGGTATGCGCATTACGGATGTTCACCATATGGCGACGGTTCTCTTCATCAAAATAAACCTCATTCTTATCGGCACCGCCATATTTGAACTTGTTCATGATCTTATCAAACATCCAATCCATATTGGCTGTGCCTCTTGCATTGGCAACAGGAACAAGACGATAGGTTAAACCATCCTGGCGGAGGTAATCATCAAAACCTAACTGGTATGGTTGTGTAAAATAGATCGGACGCTTCCAGTTATTAGCAGCAATGATGTTGAGAATAGCTGCATCGTTTTTAAACAGGTAACTTTTACCTACCTGGAAACGAAGTTCATTCACTACACTGTCTTTTGCTGTAACAGTTCCGTTCTGGCGAACAACATTTCCATCAACCGGCACTTTAAAGCGTTGGCTGTAGAAATAGTTGAGCATTTCACCACCTTGTGAACGATACATTTTATTATCTGCATCACTACCCACCTGGTCTTTCATCATGGTGTAGAGATCATAGTAAGCAGTATCGGTTTGTGAAAGTGGAATATGATAAGCCACATTACGTTTATCACCGGCAATCTGTTCTTCGCTCCAGATCACATCAATCGGATCACTGTTGTTTACTTTATAACGAAGCTGGTTAATATACCAATCGGTGCCAAGCAAGCTTGTGTTGATTACACGAATGTCAGGACGAATACCTTTTACTTCCTGTGCATACCATAAGGGATATGTATCGTTATCACCAACCGTAAACAAAATGGCATTAGGTGCACAGCTTTCGAGATAGTTTGTAGCGAGATCCGGTGCAATTGTTTTTTTGCTGCGATCATGATCATCCCAGTTTTGAGAAGCCATGAGTAAAGGAACAGCAACAAAACAAAGTGCAGCAGCCACATAAGAACCAACAGCACCTTTTATTAATTTTTCTAACCACTCTTTCACCTGGAAAAATCCTAGACCGATCCAGATGGCAAATGCATAGAAACTTCCTACATATGCATAGTCACGCTCACGTGGTTGAGGACCTGCCTGGTTGAGATACAACACAATTGCTAATCCTGTAAAGAAGAACAACAAGCCAACAATGAGCCCGTCTTTTTTATTATTATTGAATTGAAATATTACACCCAGTAATCCAAGAATGAAAGGAAGCAGGTAATATTTGTTATGTGCTTTGTTATCTTTCAAACTGTCGGGCATTAATTTCTGATTGCCAAGTAATGCATTATCAAGGAAAGAAATACCGCTAACCCAATTGCCATTTCTGCGCTCACCTAAACCTTGTAAATCATTCTGCTTTCCTGCAAAATTCCACATGAAGTAACGGAAGTACATAATGTTTACCTGGTAGCCGAAGAAGAATTTAAAGTTATCGGCCATATCAGGATCACGTTCGTAAGAAATTTTTCCTGTCTGGCGATCCTGGTATTTACCAATGCGAAGGAATTGCGCATAATAATCAGCATGTCCCTGATCATTACTTGCATCCCACACACGGGGGAACATCATTGTTTGATCTGCAGGGTAAACAGGTTTTCTTTTCTGGCCGGTTACTTCATAACGATCACCCACACGTTGGTAAGCATCACCTTCATCAGCATACTCCTCTGCTTCTGCTGTAAACTTTTGTCCTTTCAGCAAAGGCACATCACCATATTGCTCACGGCTGAGGTAACTTACCAATGCCATTGGGTTGTTTACATCGTTCATATCAATGCCGGGGTTGGCATTTGCACGGATCATGGTTGTAACATAAGTAGAAAAACCAATGAGCATAAATGCAAAGCTCCACAAACCTAAACGCAAAAAGCGCCACTGGTTTTGTTTTGCATAACGCAAACCGAACCAGATAAGCACAGCTACCAATGCAAAGAAGAAAATAAATCCTGTGAAGAAAGGCAAACCAAAACTGTTTACAAACAAACGATCGAACCAGCCTGCACTTGAAATGCTCCACTGGATTACCGCCTTCTGCACAACACCGGTAATAACACAACCAATCAGGAAGGCTACAGTACCACCAGTCCATGTAGGTTTATACCTTCGGAAATAATACACCATCACAATGGCAGGAAGTGTAAGAAGGTTCAATAAGTGAACGCCAATACTCAAACCCATGATGAAGAAGATGAGTACGATCCAGCGTTCAGCAAACGTACGCTTACGGTCATCGTCACCTGCTTTTGCATCTTCATGCTCCCATTTCAGGATCATCCAGAATACAACAGCCGTAAAGAAAGAAGACAATGCATATACTTCGCCTTCAACAGCACTATACCAGAATGAATCGCTGAACGTGTAGGCCAATGCACCAATAACACCCGCAGCCATTACTGTAAACAACTGGTTGCCCTGTAATTCTTCATTATCTTTTTGCACCAATCTGCGACCAAAGTGTGTAATGGTCCAGAACAGGAACATAATAGTGAAACCACTTGATAATGCCGATAGCAGGTTTACACCAATAGCGGCATCGCCGGGTGTAAAGAGTGTAAACAAACGACCCAGCATAATAAACAAAGGTGCGCCCGGAGGGTGAGGGATGCCTAACTTGTAAGCACAGGAAATAAATTCGCCTGTATCCCACAAACTACCGGTTGGTTCCATCGTTAACACGTACACAGCGCAGGATACAAGTCCAATGATCCAGCCTGTAATGTTGTTGAGCTTTTGAAAATTCATATGAAGCTTTGGTTTAGAAATAGTCCCGCTTAAGCGGGGCAGGCAAAAATAAGGAGATGAGGGTATAAACAAGTATTTCAGGTATGTTTTAACAGCATCGCAATAATTAGTGGAGGATTTTGTATTTAACCGGCATTGAAGCATCGGGCATCTTCGTTGCGTCGCACACTTGCACGGCATATTCTTTAGCAGCATTTATGGCCTCTCCCTCTTATCCCTCTCCAAAAGAGAGGGACGGTACCGTATTGCTTTTCCAGTCTATTTGTTCTTACACATCAACTTTAGAATAAAACTCATCATTAATGAGATCGCAATAATTTATTGTACACTTCTATTGGCTTGGGCTGTGCAATGCAGTTCCCCCTTTAGGGGGCGGAGGGGGTTTCTTACTCAAAATAAACCCTCACCGTCTGGTAAAACAAACGGCTTTGTGTGTATTGACTGGTGCTCTTTTCAGAAAAGCCCTGCAGTCCAAATAAACCTGCTGCATTGCCTTTGTTGATGGCAATCTCAAGATAACCTGCAGCATTGAACAGGGCCAGCTTCTCCCCTTCGTTCACATCCGCATATGTTTCGCTGATACGGTCGATCATTTCATCACGCTTGAATACAATTTTAAACCGGCGGCCTTTGCGTTGCGTTTCAAATTCTTCATGTGTAATGTTTACGATTACATTTTCAAAATGATCAATGGAAATAATCTGCCCTTCAATATACTGGCTGGTGGTAATTGGTCGTAACGGGTTACGTACCTGTATGGAAACAGATGCATCACCGAGTTCTGTCAAAGTTTTACCATTTGCAAGCTCATCAATTGCCTTTGCAAAAACATCGGCACAGGCAATGGTGTTACGTGCAATGGATTTATCCATGGGCAAAGCCACCACCTCCTGCGGTGTTTCTTCAAGTATCATGGTGATGAGGCCATTATCGGCCAACAGATAATACTGCTCATTATGTTTCACCAGTAATAAATGATCGGGCTTGTATTGAAAGAGATTTACCAGAATAATATGAAAAGTGCCCGCCGGAAACTGTTTGGTGGCATTACGAATAATATAGGCTGCCTGCGGATCATTAAACGGTGATAACTGATGGGTGATATCAATTAGCTGAAACAATGGGTTTTGCTGAAGCATTACAGCTTTCACTGCCCCGGCCAGGTAATCCTGCTCTCCGATATCTGATGTGAGGGTTAGTAATGGCATGAAAAGAATAGAAAAACTAAAAATAAAGAATTAACAATGGAAATCTTCTGTGCATTTTTTATAACTCATGTTCACTGCACCACACACTTTGTTTATTTGATGAGTTTACCTTCTTTAAAAAAGAATTTATGAATGTATTTATCTGCAATTGATGGCAGAAACTTACTGACCCATACTGTTGCCTTACCAGTGAAGGTAAGCACCAAAGAACGTTTTCGTTTATAGATCGCTTTGAGTACATACATTGCACACACTTCGGGGCTCATCAGTTTCGATTCATCCATTGGTGTTTCGCCAATGGGTTTTCCGTCTGCATTCAGTGCTACCGAACGGATATTAGTGGCAATAAAGCCCGGCGACACCCACAATACATTTACGCCATGATCAAACATTTCCACACGCAACGATTCAAGCCAGCCCTGCATAGCAAACTTGGATGCAGAATAAGCACTGCGGCCCGGTATGCCTCTGTTGCCAACAATTGATGATATACCGGCAACTGTTCCTTTTCGCTGAATGATATAAGGTAAAGCAGCCTTTGTACAATAAACAGTTCCCCAAAAATTTACATCCATCAGTCGCTTAAATGCTTTTACATCTGAATCAACTATTAACGCACGCATCGACAAACCGGCGTTGTTGATAAGAATATCAATACCACCAAACGCCTGCACTGTGGATTTAATGAAATTGTTACAATCATCCTCGTTACTCACATCAGCTACTGCTGTATGCAAAGGTGATCCGCTAAAATGCTGCTGTAACATATATAATTTATCATGATTCCTGCCACAGGTAGCTACATTGGCTCCTTTTTGCAATAAGAGTTCAACCATTGCTCTCCCGATTCCCTCACTCCCGCCTGTAACTACCACTACTTTATTTAAAAATTCCATGCTGTGCTTGATTATTAAACAAAAATACGTCAGTGGTTTTCAATGCACCTGAATTCCTTTTGATAAAAAGAAAACATTTTTTGATAAAAGTTGGGAGCGAAATGTAATTACCCTATTTTTGCACTCCCGAAAAATCAATATGATTCGGAATGATTCCGTAGCTCAGTTGGTAGAGCACGACACTTTTAATGTTGGGGTCCTGGGTTCGAGTCCCAGCGGGATCACGAAAGCCACTTAATAAGTGGCTTTTTCGTTTATACTACACCGGATTTTTTCTGATTTTTTATTTCATTCATCTCTTTCACGTTATTTTTTTTAAAGAGGCTGATTGACTGTATACAATTCCTCATAATATTCCTTTGCCATTCGGTTGCTGTCAAATTGCGGAATAATATCACTCATCCCCTTCTTGATAATTTCAATCCATCTGTCTGGATAATCATAATACATCGGCAGCACTTCGTTCTCCAACAGATTATACAAACTTGCAGCATCTGCATCATCCTGTAAATCATCAGGCAAACTGATATCGCATGGCGGCACAACAAATGAATTGATTTTATCTTTTGCAAACTCAGGAAACCATCCATCAGGCAACGCCACATTTACAGATCCATTCATGGCAGCAGACATTCCGCTTGTTCCTGAAGCTTCATGCGTAAGCCTCGGCACGTTAAGCCAGGCATCTGATCCCTGTTTTAATAACTTCGATAATTTAAGTTCGTAGCCAACCAGCACGGCACAATTAGAATAGGTTTTACATATTTCAACAATTTTATCGAACACGCCAATACCCACATAATCCATGGGGTAAGGTTTGCCTGCCCAGATAATTTGTATTGGTCTTTCTTGCTGCGTAACCAGTTTATGAAACCTGTCCATATCATGAAAAAACAAATCAGGCCGTTTATACCCTGCAAAACGTTTTGCAAAAACAAGCGTGAAGATGTTCTCATCATAAATTTCGCCACATTGATCGCCAACTATTTCAAAAAGATTTCGCTTAAGCTGAAGTTTCATTTGCTGAATTTTCTTACCGTCGTTTGCATCGAGAGCACTATATAAATCTGCATCATGCCAGTAGTTGAAATTTTGTGCATTGCTGATGGATTTAATTTCGCAAATACCCACATTGCCCGACCACATTTTACACAACGTGGCCTGGTGTATTTTTGAAACTCCATTTGCTTTACCTGCGAGCCTTAATACAGAAAGTGTATGATCAAGTTCATCTCCTTCTGTTTTTGTAATGGCTCTTACTTCAGTAAGTGGAATATCGCAGAAGAAACCCATCTTCTCCAGCAACGTTACTCTTGTTTTTAAATTGCCGGATGCTTCAGGAGTATGATTTGTAAACACGATTTGGCTTTTCAGTTTGTTGAGGTCTTTGTGTTTACTGTAGAGATAAAATGCAAGCGGCAACGCATGCGATTCATTTAAATGATACCTGTCCGGATTCCAGTTAAGCACTTCCAATAATTTAGCACCGCCTTCGCCCAGCAAAATTGCAGCAGCCATTTTTGCTTCGGGATTTGCATCATACAACTTGTGACAAATTGTTTTTGCCAGGTAATCATTTTCAGGAATATCGGTGCTGAGAAAAAAGACCGGGGCTGTTTGAAATTTTTCCGGCGATAAATAATAAGCAGTTACATATACATTATGGCCTGAAACATTAATTACAAATTTCAGATCGGTTGGTTTTAAAAAACCATATACTTTTTCCTGGAACAACACATCCATTGTTTGGTCCTGTTTCCGTACCTGATCGTAATAACCATACTTCCATAAAATGCCAATGCCAACTATATTCTGCTGCAATTCATATGCACTCCGCATGTGAGAACCAGCCAGATAACCAAGCCCTCCTGCATATGTTTTTAATGACTGATGAATACCAAACTCCATGCAGAAATAAGCAACCTTTGTTTGATAAAGGGGATTGATCTTATAAGGATGAGAAAAGGAAAAAGGCATGTTCACTTATTTTTTATTAAGATTTCATTTTCTGAAATTTGATCAACTGCAGCAGCAGCATTTGCTGTATCGGAAGGTCGTGCACCAAGCACCTGTTCAAGATCTTCTTTAAACAGTATTTCTTTTTTCAGCAACAGCTCAGCCAGTTTTTGCAACAACGGTTTGTTTTGCTGAAGTATTTCTAAGGCCCGTTGGTAAGCATCGCCAACAAGCTTGCGTACTTCTTCATCAATTAACTTTCCTGTTTCCTCGCTGTATGGTTTTTGAATACTGTAATCACGCTGACCTGAAGAATCGTAAAAACTGATGTTGCCGATTTTTTTATTAAAGCCATAATAAACAACCATCATGTAAGCTTCTTTTGTTACCTTCTCCAGGTCATCTAATGCACCGCTTGATACTTCGCCAAAAATTAATTGCTCTGATGCCCTGCCACCGAGTGTTGCACTGAGGTGTTCGGTAAATGCAGTTTCACTTACCAGTTTCTTTTCTTCGGGTAAATACCATGCAGCTCCTAATGTTTTACCTCTTGGTATAATGGATACTTTCACCAAAGGATCAACATGTTTCAACAACCAGCTGACCAATGCATGCCCTGCTTCATGATACGCAATAATCTTTTTCTCTTCGGGTGAAATAATTTTACTCTTCTTTTCTATCCCCGCAACAATCCGATCGATTGCATCCATAAAATCTTCCTTTCCTAT
>JAKFDY010000265.1:0-1889 GCA_036675885.1 Lacibacter sp.
GGAAGCCGCTGGGTCCCGCCTCCGCCCGGCAGCAGTTGAAACATTATTGCACATGCTTAATGATGTGATCAGCAAGTTCAGCATACCAACGCAAAGTTGTGTGCTGGCACATGTTACTACCAGCTTACAACTCATTCAACGCAATGCACCTGTTGATCTCGTATTTCAATCCATTGGCGGAACCGAAAAAACAAATCACAGCTTTGCTGTTTCGCTTGCGTTATTAGATGAAGTGTATGCAGCAGCACAAAGTCTGCAACGGGGAACCATTGGTAATAACATCATGTATTTTGAAACAGGACAGGGCTCTTCCTTATCGGCCAATGCATATGAAGGCGTTGATCAGCAAACCTGCGAAGCAAGAGCCTATGCTGTTGCACGCAGATACAAACCGCATTTGGTGAACTCTGTTGTTGGCTTTATTGGCCCTGAATATTTGTATGATGGCAAGCAGATCATTCGTGCCGCATTGGAAGATCATTTCTGCGGAAAGTTATTGGGCTTGCCGATGGGTGTTGATATTTGTTACACCAATCATGCAGCAGCCGACCAGGATGATATGGATACCTTGTTAACCCTGCTGGGTGTGGCTGGTTGTAATTTTATTATGGGTGTGCCGGGTGCTGATGATATTATGCTCAACTATCAATCCACTTCTTTTCATGATGCATTGTATGTACGCAAAGTGTTACATAAAAAACCTTCGCCGGAGTTTGAACAGTGGTTGTTGCAACAGGGAATCCTGGATGATGAAGGGAACAGGTTAACGATCGATGCCAATCATTATTTGTTGAAGAATATATAAGATGGATATTCAAAAACATAAAGCTGCTGAAGATGATGCATGGCATTCGTTAAAACAATTTACGGCTGCAAGGATCGCATTGGGCCGCACAGGTAATGCTATTCCGTTAAAAGAACTGCTCAAATTCAAACTGGCACAAGCACATGCAAGAGATGCGGTGTATGCACGTTTGCTCACGCAGGAATTAGCACAGCAATTGCAGCAATTCAACTTGCCAGTTTATTCGTTGCACAGTAAAGCCAAAGACAGGAATGAATACCTGTTGCATCCTGATCTTGGCCGGCAGTTGAATGATGCATCGGTTCAGCTTTTGCAAAACAGGAGTGCATCGTTTGATATTGTGTTGGTATTGGCAGATGGTTTATCGGCAACAGCTATCAATCATCATGCAGTCCCTTTGTTGCAGTTGTTGATCCCTTTATTACAGCAGGCAAATTTTTCTATTGCCATTACAACTGCACAAGAGGCAAGAGTTGCTGTTGGCGATGCGGTTGGTTCAATGATGAAAGCAAAACTATCGCTTGTATTGATTGGTGAACGGCCGGGCTTATCTGCTGCTGATAGCATGGGTGCTTACTTAACGTATAGCCCCACTGTTGGATTAACTGATGAAAGCAGGAATTGTATTTCCAACATCCGACCTGAAGGAATTGATTATGCAAAAGCCGCAACTAAAATTCAGTATCTTATTAATGCATCGTTTCGTTTGCAGTACAGCGGTGTAGCATTGAAGGATGGTGAACAGGATTTTCTGGAAGGGAATAAGCCAACAGAATAATGTTTAGCCCTTCGTGTTACTAATGACTTTGTGCACTTCGTGCAACTCTTCGTGTTCTTTGCGGTATTGTATTAAAGCATGTGTAACACAAAGTTCACAAAGCAGGCACAAAGAACACAATCTTGCACTCCTTATCAGTTTCACTCACACATTTATTGCACGATCTCTCGCCAGCACCTTCCATGTTGTTACAGCTTCACTGTTTTCAACAACAACTGCTTTTTCATACAACGCAACAGTTGGACAAATATGAACCGGCACACCGTATAACACATCGCCCACGTTGAATGCGTTGCTATCTGCTAC
>JAKFDY010000266.1:0-5271 GCA_036675885.1 Lacibacter sp.
GAAAACAAACAGTGGGCAGCCAAAAAAGTATCAGACGATCCTGAATACTTTGACAGGCTGGCTCATTTGCAGACACCTGAGTTTTTATGGATCGGTTGCAGCGACAGCCGTGTGCCTGCAAATGAAATTACCGGTACTGAACCAGGTGAAATATTTGTACACCGCAATGTAGCCAACCTTGTGATCAATACAGATGTGAACGTATTGAGTGTACTGGATTATGCAGTAAACCATTTAAAAGTAAAACATGTGATTGTTTGCGGCCATTATGGTTGCGGTGGCATTAAAGCTGCTCTTACCAATCACGATTTTAGACCGGTATTGAATATGTGGTTACGCAACATTAAAGATGTATACCGCATTCACCGTGCAGAACTTGATCTGTTGACTGATGAAGAACAGAAAACAAACAGGCTTACCGAATTAAATGTACAGGAGCAGGTATTCAGTCTTGCTAAAACATCCATCATTCAGCGTGCATGGAAACATGAACAACGACCCGATTTGCATGGATGGGTGTATGGTCTTGAAAACGGAATCATTAAACCGGTTTTTGATATGAAGGCAGGTACTCATATTGATGAGCTGTATGAGTACGACGATCTGTAATAATCCTTATTAATAAAACCTCCGGGGTTTTATACTGTCTTACAAATAAGAGCAAGCATACATAACCCCGGAGGTTTGTTGTTTACTGTTCAATCTTAATGTTTCGCTTTTTTATATAAGCATGCCACAGGATCATGGCAGCAATGGTCCGGTAAGGTCGCCATGGTTCTGCAATAGTGAGCATTTCTTCTTTGGTTATGTGCGGATGTAATTGCTTGTTTTCTTTTAAACTATTCACCAACGCAATATCACCCAATGGAAAAAGATCTGTGCGTTGTAATGCATGCATCAGGTAAACATCGGTTGTCCAGTTCCCAATGCCTTTAATAGAAGTGAGTTGAGTGCGCACTTCTTCATCTTTCATCAATGCAAATTTTTTCAACTGCAACTTCCTTGTTGTAATAGCAGTTGCCAGTTCTTTTGCATATACCTGCTTTTGCCTTGTGAAATAACACTCACGTAATTCTTCATTACTCATGGCAAGGATTTTTGCCGGAGTAACAGCTCCAATTCTTTCTTTCAGTTTTTTATACGCAGCAAATGCAGAGGCTAATGAAACCTGTTGTTCAAGAATGGTGAGGATGAGTGTTTCAAAGCCCTGCTTACGTGTCCACATGGGTGGATAGCCATGTTCGTTGATGATGGCTTTGAGGTGTTTGTCTTTTTTTGAAAGAAGATCGCAGTATGTTTGAAAATTATCTGCAGAGAAGGTTTGAATCATAGCTAAGAGATAAAAAAGAAAAAGAATAAAGAAGCCTGCTATAGCAATGCCTGTTGTAAATGTATTGATAACTTCTTTTCTCTTTCCATTCTTTTAACTCTTCGCTTTAAATTTCGCAATTGCATTTCTTGTAAACTCACTCAGCACCAGCCTGCCACTGATCTTTGCACGTTCGATCAATAACTCATCCCAATGCTCTGTTCCTTTCCAGAATATTTTTTTCATTTCGTGCATTGCCTCTGGTGAAGAATGTGATAATGCATTGGCAAGTTTTGAAATCGATTCATCCATATCTTCAATGGTAGGATGCAATTCAGAAAACAATCCTTTACGTTTGGCCCAATCGGCATTACGCCAGCTTGCCGCATCAATAGCCAGTTGCGAAAAAGCTGATATACCGATCTTGCGCTCTACTGCAGGACCAACCACAAACGGGCCAATACCAACAGCCAGTTCACTCAGCTTTATATCCGATCCTTCTACAGCAATTGCATAATCAACAGCAGCCGCTAAACCAACTCCACCTCCAACACATTTTCCATGAATGCGGCCAATAATCAGCTTTGGGCATTTACGCATGGCGTTGATCACATGGGCAAAACCGCTGAAGAATTTTACTCCTTCTGTTTCTGTTTTTATTGATACCAGTTCATCAAAACTTGCCCCTGCACAAAATGTTTTTTCACCTGATGATTTTAAAACGATCACTAATACATTAGGGTCATGCGCAAGGTGCGAAATAGTATGTGCCAGTTCACTTAATAAACTGCCGGGTAACGAATTGCTTTGCGGATGATGAAACTCAACTGTGGCAATTCCTTTATGCAATTCCTTTTTTACGTATGCTTCACTGATCTGCGTAACCATGATTCATTGATTTAGTCTTATTAAATTACAGCACTCTTTGCATAAATGCAATGCCTGCTACTGCTTTAATTTTTTCACCATTGTTAAAATTGTAGCAACACCGGTTATTTCATCCGTTTCATCGAAAAACTCTACCAGCCATTTCACAATTCCTTTTTCAATGTCATCGCCCCGTTTAAGGTCTTCAGGTTTTTCAACGATGCGTTTGTCGTTTGGCAACTTTTCTTTACAGGTAAACCGAATATACACTTCGGCACCGGGATAAACCGGTTTGGTAAAACGTAACTCATCAATACCATAATTCAGCAGCACCGGGTTTATTTCGTAGCTATCAACAAACAAACCAGCAGCAATACTCATAATAAAATAACCATGCGCCACCTGTTGTTCAAACATGGTGCCTGTAAAATCAGTTGTTTTGATGTGGGCATAGAAATGATCTCCACTCAGGTCAGCAAAGCGATCAATATCTTCGCTGGTGATGATTCTTTTTTCAGTGATGATCTGGTCTCCGATCTCCAATTCTTCGAAATACTTTTTAAACGGATGCTTGCCGGGGTCTTTGCCTTTGGCATTTGGCTGGTAAACATTTGTAATAGCCGTAATGGTTGTTGGTGAACCTTGAATTGCTGTACGTTGCAGGTAATGCTTTACTCCACGCAACCCGCCCATTTCTTCTCCACCGCCTGCACGGCCGGGACCACCATGCACCAATAATGGTAACGGTGAACCATGACCGGTACTTTCTTTTGCGCATTCATTATTCAAAACAAGTATTCGACCGTGATGAGTTGCAGCGCCAATTACAAATTTCCGTGCTGTTTTATGATCAGCTGTTACAATCGAAGAACACAAACTACCCTTTCCTAATTTGCTTAATGCAATTGCTTCGTCCATTGTTTTGTATGGCATGATCGTGCTCACCGGGCCAAATGCTTCTACCTCATGTACCTCTGCAGAAGCCCAGGGCAAGTCATTCTTTAATAAGATGGGTGAAAGAAAGGCACCTTTGTTTGCATCCGCATCCACCACATCAACACTATCTAAACTGCCATATACAATTTGAGATGATGCTAATAATTTCTGCACCTGTTCTCTTACTTCTTTACGTTGTGTTTCGCCAGCCAATGAACCCATCCTAACTTTTTCATTAAGCGGATTACCGATGGTTGTTTGTGCAAGCGAAGCAGAAATTGCTTTCCACAGATCTTCCATCTTATTCTCCGGAACAAATATTCGGCGTATGCCTGTGCAACGTTGTCCGGCTTTCAAGGTCATTTCCTTGCGCACTTCTTTAATAAAAATATCCCACTCGGGCATACCGGGGTTTACATCATCACCCAACACAATACAGTTAAGAGAATCCGCTTCCATGTTAAATGGAACATTTTCTTTCAGGATATTTTGTTGGCTCTTCAACATTAATCCTGTTGATGCACTGCCGGTGAACGTAACAATATCCTGGCTGTTTACATGATTGAGTATATCACCTGCACTGCCGCAGATCAATTGCAACGCACCTTCAGTTAAAATTTTTGATGCGATGATCTCCTGCACAACAGCTTCAGTTAAGTAAGCTGTTACAGTTGCCGGCTTTACTACCGCAGGCACTCCTGCTAATAAATTCACGGCAATCTTCTCCAACATTCCCCACACGGGGAAATTAAATGCATTGATGTGTACAGCCACGCCTTCCTTCGGCACAAGAATATGTGTGCCCATAAACGTATTATTCTTGCTCAGGTTATGACTTTCTCCATCAATACAAAATACTTCATCAGGAAATTTGCGGCGAAGCGATGCATTGGCAAATAGATTACCGATACCGCCTTCAATATCAACCCAGCTATCGGCCTTTGTTGCACCGGTTTGGTAAGAGATGGCATAAAATTTATCGAGATGCTTGCGTAAATGAATAGCCAGTGCTTTGAGCATATTGCCACGCTCATGAAACGTCATCTTGCGCAAAGCAGGATTGCCAACCGTTCTTCCATAATTAAGAATGGATTGAAAGTCTAATCCTTTGGTTGATGCGGTTGCAACAGGTTCGCCTGTAACAGCATTGTACAGGAGTTGTCCTTCACCATCGCCATCGATCCAATGGCCGGTGATATAATTGCCGAGCTTATTCATATTTGCTACTAATCGTTAGGGTGCTAAGTTACAGCAGAAGACAGTTCAGTAAATGCCTTGCTTTATTTTTAATGCATCAAACCAAACTGCCTCAAGTGATGGGTAACATGTTTGTAATGCAGCCTTACCCATTCTTCAAAATTCAGTTCGCCAAACACAGGATGTACGGCGGTAGCGGTTGGATTAGTTTCGTAAAAATGAAAGAAGTGGTTCACTTCTTTTTCCAGTTTGGCCACCGCTTCTTCTGGTGAAGCATAGTGAACAGGAAAAGGTTCTTCACCAATAATACTCGCAGGAGCTTTTGTATTTTCTCTGAACTGTTTATCGCTCATTAAAAATTCTTTGAGCTTGGGCATATGTTCGGGGGGTGAAACAAAATCGAACTTTAGTTTTTGTGTTGATACTTTAAAGAAAGTTGAAACATGCTCCACCATTTGCTGAAAATTCATTTTGCCCCATTTGGGTGTAGTAAGCACATCAGCCTGTTTAATCAGAGGGATATATTGCTTTTTTAAAAACTGAAGTTGTTCCTGCATAGATAGAATTTATGTTACCAAATGTAAATGATTAGCGTTAATAGGAATGCCACACCTGCGCAACTGCCTGCAATTGTTTGACAAGTTGATAAGTATGGCATACCTAAACAAAAATCCCGTGCACTTTCGTACACGGGATCGTTTTATCAGGATTACATTTTAGTATTATCCTAAAGCAACACGTTTGAATTCGGTTACTTTCACATCGCCTGAAGCTTTCAGAAATTCACCAACACTCTTAGAAGCATCTTTCACGAAAGCCTGTGCCAACAATGTTTGTTCTTTAAAGAATGCATTCATTTTACCATCAGCGATCTTAGCGATCATCTCTTCAGGTTTGCCCGTCATTTTCGGATCTTGCTTCATCAATTCAACAATGATGTCTTTTTCACGTGCTACTACATC
>JAKFDY010000267.1:0-11711 GCA_036675885.1 Lacibacter sp.
TTCTGTCGGGTTCCGTATGGTTTTCGGTATCTTTGGCCGCTTCAATTTAAGCGACATTTTAAGCTATGGATCAAACAGAAAATACAATGGAAAACGGGCAGGATAGGAATGGTCGTATCATACCCGTAAATATCGAGGAGCAAATGAAAACTGCCTACATCGATTATTCGATGTCAGTGATCGTTGGCCGTGCGTTGCCCGATGTAAGAGATGGATTAAAACCCGTTCATCGCCGCATTTTATATGCAATGAACGAACTGGGTTTGCAATACAACAAAGCCTACAAGAAAAGTGCAAGAGTGGTGGGTGAGGTGCTTGGTAAGTATCACCCGCATGGTGATGGTTCTGTTTACGATGCCATGGTGCGTATGGCCCAGGAATGGAGCATGCGTTATACATTGGTTGATGGTCAGGGTAACTTTGGTAACCAGGATGGTGATGGCCCCGCAGCTATGCGTTATACCGAGGTAAGAATGGAACGTCTTACTGAAAGTATGCTCGGCGATATCGACAAAGAAACAGTCGATTTTCAAAATAACTTTGATGATTCTGAAAGAGAGCCTTCGGTTCTTCCTACACGTATTCCCCAATTATTAGTGAATGGTTCAAGCGGTATTGCTGTTGGTATGGCTACCAACATGATGCCGCATAACCTGAGTGAAGTAATAGATGGTTGTATTGCGTTTATTGATAACCGGGAGATTACTATTGATGAATTAATGCAGCATGTAAAAGCTCCTGACTTTCCAACAGCAGGAACTATTTACGGAATGGAAGGCATTAAAGCCGGTGCACATTTCGGACGTGGCCGTGTTGTGTTGCGTGGTAAACTAACCATCGAAACAAAAACAAGTGGCCGTGAACAAATCATCATTACAGAAGTACCTTACCAGGTAAACCGTGATGCATTAACAGATAAGATCGGTCAACTGGTGAATAATAAAGTGATTGAAGGTATTGTTCATGTGAACAATGAGAGTAACCAGAAAGAAGGTACACGTATTGTTGTTGATCTGAAGCGTGATGCTGTTGCAAACGTAATCGTTAATCAACTGTTTAAGTTTACTGAACTGCAAACATCTTATGGTATTAATAACGTTGCCATTATAAAAGGCCGACCGAAAACACTTAACCTCAAAGAACTTATTTCTGAGTTTGTTGAATTCCGTCACGAGGTTGTTGTACGTCGTACGAAATATGAATTGCGTAAGGCACAGGAAAGAGCACATATCTTACTGGGTTATCTTATTGCATTAGATCATCTTGATGAAGTAATTGCACTCATCCGCAGTTCTGCAACACCCGATGTTGCAAAAGAGAATTTGATCAATGCAGGTTGGGGCTTAGATGAAATACAAGCCAAAGCAATTCTTGAACTCCGTCTCCAGCGTTTAACAGGTATGGAGCGTGATAAGATCAAGAATGAATATGATGAGTTGATGAAACTGATCAATCACCTGAACGAACTTTTATCAAACGAAACCATGCGTTTTGAACTCATCAAAACAGAGTTACTCGAAATAAAAGATAAGTTTGGTGATGAGCGTAAAACAGAGATCACTTACCTGGATAATGAAGTGCGTATTGAAGATCTCATTAAAGAAGAGGATGTGGTGATCACTATTTCACATCATGGTTACATCAAACGTACTTCGGCTAACGAATACCGTCAGCAACGCAGAGGCGGCAGGGGAGCCATGGGTAGTAAAACAAGGGAAGAAGATTATGTAGAACATCTCTTTGTTGCATCTACACACCATACTCTTTTATTCTTTACTGAAAAAGGAAGGGTGTACTGGCTGAAGAGTTACGAAATTCCGGAAGGCGATAAAACAAGCAAGGGCAGGGCTATCCAAAACCTGATGCAATTGCCGCCCGATGATAAGGTGAGAGCAATTATTGATGTTGCCAATATCGAAGATGAAGAATTTGTGAAGAATCATTACATTGTATTGTGTACAAGAAAGGGCATTATCAAGAAGACTCTTTTGGAAGACTTTAGCAGACGCCGTGCAACTGGTGTTAATGCGATCACCATCGTAGAAGGAGATGAGTTACTTGAAGCGAAGATGACCGATGGCAACAGTGAGATCATGATGGCGGTGAAGAGTGGCCGTGCAATTCGTTTCCCTGAAGAAAAAGTAAGACCGACAGGCCGAGGTGCCATTGGTGTTGCAGGTATTGAAGTGGATGACGAGAACGATGAAGTGGTTGGTATGATTTGTGTAAACAGGGATGACACTAGCCGCACAGTATTGGTAGTAAGTGAAAAAGGATATGGCAAGCGTACGGCAATTGATGAATACCGGATGACCAACAGGGGTGGTAAAGGTGTAAAAACAATTAATGTTACCGATAAAACCGGTCCGTTGGTTGGTATGCTTGAAGTAACTGAGAAAGAAGATCTCATGATCAGTTGCAAGAGCGGTATCACCATCCGTATGAAAGTGAACCAGATCAGCGAACAGGGACGTGCTACACAAGGTGTTAAGCTGATACGGGTAGATGATGGCGATGAAATTGCTGCAATTACCCGATTGGATGAAGAAGAAGAAGTAGTAGATGCAACTGAAGTACTACCGGAAGCATCTGATAGTTCTGATACTAACATATCTGAGAACTCAGAGAATAACACAACAACACCGACCGACGAAACACCTGAATCATCTGACAATCAGTAAAAAACAATAAACACAAAAAATAAAGAGATGAAAAAATTTCTTTTCTCAGCGGTTGCTGTACTGTTTTGCCTGGGTCTTTCTGCACAGGATGTAAAGAAGATCAGGAATGCATACGATAAAAAAGATTGGCCAAAAGCAAAAGAGGCGGTTGACCTTGCTTTAGCGAATGAAAAAGAACAAAAAAACTGGGAAGCCTGGTACTACAAAGGGTTGATCTATGGTCAGATTGCCAAAGATGCCAACCTGAAAGCTACTGTTCCTGATGCATGGATGCAATCGTTCGATGCTTATCAAAAAGCAATGGAGCTTGATAAAAAACAGGCTGAGATCTTTATGATGACACGCCAGTACCCGGTATTTGAAAATTACCTGGAGCTGCAGAAAGAAGCCAATCAACTTTACAATAGCGGCAACTATCAAGGAGCGTTGGATGGTTATAAGAAAGCTGATAAAGTTGGTCGCTTTATTTTCGCCAATAAGTGGGCACTGAGCGAAGTTGATACCATTCTTTATTATTATGCCGGTGCAGCTGCTATGCAGCTGGAGAATAAAGAAGAAGTTGTTTCTTTCTTCCAAAAAATAGCTGATGCAAATATTGGTGGTGAAGGTTATGATGTGGTGTACCGCTATCTTACTTATTACTACGATCAAAAGAAAGATGCTGAAGCAGCAAAAAAATATGCTGAAGCAGGTCGCAAGCTTTATCCAAAAGATATGTACTACGATCGTCTGGAGCTTGATAAGATGCGCAAGAGCGGAGCAAGTGCCCAGGATATCTTCCAGAAGTATGAAACCATTATTGCAGGCGAACCAAAAGATTATGAGGTGCGTTACGATTATGCAGCCGAGATCTTCAACTGGCTGTACATGGATTCAAAAGCAACAGCAGAACAAAAGCCTGAATACTTCGGTAAAATTCTTTCAACACTGAAGAACTGCATTGAACTTGATCCCAAACAACCGGATGCTCATTTGTTGCTTGGTAAAACCTATTTCAATGAAGCTGCTTTTATGCAGGATGAAATGAAGAAGATCAAAGGAACAACTCCGGCTGATACACAAAAGAAGACCGAGATGAAAAAACAAATGGAAGACCGCATGAAAGAAGCACTTCCACATCTTGATAATTCATTAGCTATTTATGTGGCAATGACAGCCGATCAGTTGAAAGACAAGCGTACAAAGAACGAATACAAATCAACTTTGTACCTGTTAACTGAAGCTCATCGCTTCCTCGGCAACAAGGATAAAGAGAAAGAATTTGATGCAAAATACCAGGCGTTAAATCAATAAACCTGTTAATCATATTTGCTTAAAGGCTGTCGTAAAACGACAGCCTTTTTTTATTACATTTAATAAACAGAAAAAATAAGATATGTCGTTGAAACTGAATCGCACAAGCTTTGGTAATCCGAAAAATAAAGGCAATGTTCTAAGTCGTGAAGAAGCAACAAATTTATTAAGTGATTGGGTTAAAAATGAACGCTTACAGCTTCATATGAAACAGGTTGGTCACCTTATGAAATGCTGGGCACAGGAAAAAGAAGGTTTATCGGAGGCTGATCAATGGCGTTGGGAAATGGCGGGACTTTTACACGATGCAGATTGGGATCAATGGCCCGATGAGCATTGTAAAAAGATCATTGAAGAACTGGAAGCCAGGAATATTGACCCGGAGATCATTCGGGCAATTGCCAGCCACGGACCAACTCATTTTGGTGTTGAACCCGAAACAAAAATGGACAAGATGCTGTATGCTTTTGATGAACTCAGCGGATTGATTCATGCATACAGTTTAATGCGGCCCGAAGGTTATGCAGGCATGAAATTGAAAGGCGTTAAGAAACGATTGAAAGAAAAAAGTTTTGCAGCAAACGTGAGCCGGGATGAGATTATGGATGCGTTGGACAGGGCAGGTGTTGAACTTGATAGCATTGCTACGTTTATTATAGAGAGACAGCAATTGTCAAAATAAAATTGCTTCGCTTACCTCTTCGGGGCATTGGCAATTTCGGTTTGAAGGCAAAAAATTAAAAGCGAATACGCCGGAGCTGTCCTATATGCCGACATGGGAAGGCAGATACCGATATACTACTTTCTCTGATTCAAAACATCTGCAATCTGAGTCAGTTCAGCATTTACATCTACATCGTCAAATAATTCAAGATGAATCTCAGTTGTCAAAGGGATTTGTTTGGCAGCTTGTTGCTTGTGAAGTTCTTTTTCAAATAACTCATACGAATCTTTATACACCTCATATATCATCTCGGAAGTAGCTTCTCCGTTTGATTTTAGCTTATAATGCGACTCGGATATAAAAATTGTGGTTGCTTTATTTGAGAACATATTTACTGACAGAAGGGTTCTTTTTAGCTTGAATACCGAACTGTTATTAGTAGGATTTTCAAGAGTAATTTCTCTATCAATAATTGTTTCTGTTAATCCGTCGCCTTCTGGTTCGGTTACTGAGGAGAAATAGGTGATGATATATTCCTTTAAAAGCATGGTGTGTCTGATTTTAGTTTGTAAATAATAGGAGCTTTCCCGTTAAAGATAATCGGTCAGATTTTAGTGCTCCAAAAATTGCACCTACTGCGGCCATTATAGTTCCAAACCAAAATGGATGTTTTTGAACCCAGTCTTTCTCTTTTTGTATTCTCTGTAAGTGTATAAGTTCTGACTTTAAATCATTTAAAAGCTGTCCTGTTGATTTCTCCGGGAAATTAATAATAGGAGGATCTGGAACCTCAACACTTGTTATACTTTTTAAATGGCTTTGCAAGCTGGCCATGCTTTCGCTCATTCGTTTGCTTAAATCATCAAATTCGTTTCCCATAATTACAGTTTGTTGCTATAAATATAAATTAAGATAGCAGTAGTTCCCACGAGTGTTTGTGAGTAGCTACGTTTTGCTTCCCACGGCGGGTTGGAATTTACGGTTCATGCGACACATCTGATAACTTAATATTATGTCTAATCAGGTAGGCTTGTGGAAACGGATTTGTAAGTTTATCAAAGGCAAAGACGTTTCGGATGGCAGAACACGGAAAAGAAAAGACATAGGGAAATAGGGCGTAGCCCTCCTGTATTTTATTCCTGATTCGTTGTGTCGCTTTTTATATTTGGTTCAGCCGTGGGCAAAACAGTAGTTGTGTCTTTATTTGGCGAATCGGTTTCTTCGAATTTTAACTGTCCTTCTGTTGGCGCTGGTAGTAGTGTTGGCTTCAGTTTCTCTACAACTAATGGTGCAATTATGGATGTCAAGATAAACGTAACGACAGCTATTAATAGCCAATGTCTTTGAGGCCAACTTATTTGGCTTTCCTTTTTCTGCGTTTTATAATCATTTCTTAGTCCGCCTTCTTTTAGGATTCTTTCCATCCTGTTGGTTTTATAAAACGATACGCTACTTTTATTTCTTCTTTTAGAATTAATTCGAGTAGGTAGTTGCCGTCTTTTACAATCTGTTTTGTTAGCGTCATATACAGTTAGTTTGATTTAAAGATTAATTGTTAGGGCTGTAGTTCCCACGAGTGCGAGAGCCTTTTCTTTTGCGTGTTCCGTGGGATGGTTAACATAAAAGTTAGTTATAAGATTGTCGCTCTTAGTGGGCGGCTTTTTGTTTTTATGTAGCTTATGACTTCCCGCTGTGGGAAGCAAAACGTAAAGGCAAGGATAGTGTTTAGCTACGTTTTGCTTCCCACGGCGGGTTGGAATTTGCGGTTCTTGCGACACATCTGATAACTTAATATTATGTCTAATCAGGTAGGGCTGTGGAAACGGATTTGTAAGTTTATCAAAGGCAAATCCGTTTCGGAGGGCAGAACACGGAAAAGAAAAGATAAAGGGGAATAGGCCGTAGGCCTTGTGTATTAAAAGAAAAACCACTATTTGCATTAGTGGTCATTAAATACTTCATTATGTTATCCGATATAAAATTACAATTTTATGCGGAAAAAACATGTATTAGTATTTTTTGTTTTATTATTAATAACTAGCTGTTACTTACGAGCCTTTATCCAAAAAGATAATGACATCAAAAGGAATTTACCTGTCTGTAAAAAACCAATACAGGATTCAATCGTATTCACTAATAGGTCAACCCCGATAGATACCGTGATTAGGTATCTTAAAGACGGCAGTTGTAGACCTATTGGTCTATAGCGTTTTAAGGTATTTGTGTACTTTATCTGGCCTTATAATCCATGAGGTATTGGTCTCAAATTTTGAGGCAAAATAAACCCCCATAAACCTGTAAACCACCTTGTCTTTTTCCTTAAACTCTCCGAAAACTGCCGCTCCTGAATTACCTTGCTTTATAGAAGGTGATACGAAGTAATATTTATCAGCGAATTTTAGTTTAATTGCTGAGTCTAATTGGCTTCTAGTGAATTTCGGATTAGTTAAAACCAATTGGTTTATCCATAGATCATAACCGAATACTTGCTTGCCGGTATATTTCACCTTTTTCGCTTCCATGACTGTGCCGCTATATGCCTGTGAGTCAGACGGGAATCCGTAAAAGATAATTTTATCTGCCTTTTTACTGGGAAAAATAGAGTCTAAAAGCGGATTAATATAGTTTATCATCGAGGATAATCCGGTGGCATCTATCTGCACAGCATGAATATCGAGCATTTTATCAAAAGGAAGCTTGGATATTTTTTTTACTATATTCCTGCCAGCAATGGTAGCCAAGAATAAGGTTTGATCTTTTAGTACATAGAGACTATCATACTCTTTCATCATTTCTGCTGTTGGATCCCATCCCACCAATACATGGTAATTGCTTACTAAGAAAGTTTTATTGTCTTTTCTATAAAAAAAGCCAGTGCCATTGGCAATTTTTGATTTACCAGATTCCTTTAGAAATATAGGGTAGCTGTATTTTGAAAGACAACTTTCTGCGTCCTGACAGATTCCCGCTAAATCATTATTTGGCGATTTTTGAATATCGCTGACAATCTCTTTTTCTTCGGTCTTATCTTCATCTAAGTTGCACGAAATGGTGGTGGTTAAAATAGCAATTACGAACAGTAGCCTGTATCTCATAAGTGTGAGCGGTTTTAGTTTCCCTTAAATATATATCAAGATAGTTGTAGTTCCCACGAGAGGTTGGGCCTTTTCTTTTGCGTGTTCGGAGGGCTGGTTAACATAATATTAATTATACGAATAATTATAACCTAAAATATTCAAGCTCAGCGGCTAAGTCAATATATGAATATTTCTCCTGCAGGCGTTTTGCCAGTTCGTAATGCTTTTGCAGGAACTGTTTATGGAGTTGTGATGTGGGATGAAATGCTTTATGATTTCGTGCAGTTACAAGCTGGCGGATTTCTTTGATCAATTGCTTTGTGGGTTCGGTAAACGCATAGTCAGAAAATTTTTCCATTACAAATTGTGTGGCGGCATAATTCGGATGCGCCAGGTCAATATCGTAAAACCGGTAATCACGCAACACATCAATCACCAGTTCATAAGCCGGGAAATAAAACAACCGGTCGAACTTATTCACCAGGTGATGCACGGTTTCCAGCAAACGGGCCTTGCTGCGGTTATTTTCCACCACGCCGTCCCTTAAATGGCGCACCGGGCTAATGGTGAAAATGATCTTCAGCCTGGGGTTAAAATGAAATAACTGGTGAATGGTATTATCCAGCTCAGCCACCTGCTCATCAATCGGAATAAGATATTTATCAAACCATTGGCCCGGTGCTTTATGGCAGTTGGCCACAAAACGGCCATTGTCCACCAGTTTGTAAACAAACGAAGATCCCAGGGTTATAATAACCCAGTCGGCTTTTTTCAGGAATTGATGAGCTGTATGTTGCGACTGGTTTATACGCTCCAAAGCCTGTTCCTGATCAGGCTGTGAGAATTGGCTGTGGTGGCTCCAGCTTTGCCAAAGCTCATTATAATAGAACAGATCGTCGTTTGAATATTGCTTATCCTGTATATAAGAAACAAGATTACGGCACACACTTATTGGCTCAAACAGAATGCCATTTGGATTTTGTAATACTTTGAATTTCAAATCATTCAGATTGTTTCCAATATGTTCTGTAAAACAACTTCCAACCAGTAAAACGGAGTGTTGGTGAGTGATTGGTGCCGGCAAAGGCTTAATATCAATATTCGTAATCAGGTTCATCAGTTAAATATTTCGCCAGCTATCAGCAAGCTTTTTTGCAAAGCTTGTTTGTTCAACTGCAGGCTGTTTGTTTCTTCAAAATAACCAATCATCTTTTCTGTATCCATATTGCCCACCAGTTCGTCATCCGCCATCGGGCAACCGCCAATTCCTTTTAATGCTCCATCAAAACGCCGGCAACCGGCGTTATATGCAGCAGCCAGCTTTTCACGCCAATTAGCGCTGGTTGAATGAAGATGTACACCAATTTCGGTTTCGGGTAATTGCTGTATAAGAAAGCTGGTCATCCGTTTTACTTGCTCAGCCGTGGCTAAACCAACTGTATCAGCCAGCGAAATTGTTTCAATACCCAATTCAACTAACTGCCCCGCATAACTGAAAACAATTTCTTCCGTCCACGGATCTTCGTAAGGATTACCGAAACCCATGGAAAGATAAACCACCAGCTGCTTTTTGTTCTTGATACAAAGTTCCTGGATTGCCTCTACCCTTTTGAATGATTCAAGAATTGAACTATTGGTATTCCGCTGTTGAAATGTTTCCGATACGGAAAGAGGAAACCCCAGGTAACTGATCTCATCAAACAAAACAGCATCTTCTGCACCCCTTTCATTTGCTATGATTGCCAATAGCTTAGACTTTGAACCTGCTAATTTAAGTTTAGGTATCACCTGGCTGGTATCGGCCATTTGAGGAATAGCTTTGGGCGATACAAAACTGCCAAAGTCGATGGTATCAAATCCAACTTCGAGTAATGCGTTGAGGTACCTGATCTTTTGCTCTGTAGGAATAAAAGCTTTCCAACCCTGCATGGCATCACGTGGACATTCAATAAGTTTAATGGATTGTTGTACCATAACCGGCACAAAATTAAGCGAAGAGAATGGTATTAAATTTTAATGCTTTAATGCACTTACCTTCTCCCGCATGGCATTAAAAAAGCGGTTACGCTCTTTTTCACCTGTTCCGCTTATCTGTGACGAGCGGCTCACCACGGTAAAGAAATTGGCAAACGCTTTCTCATTAAAGCGGGGATCTTTAGTAATAAGATAACTCAACACATTGTAGGTAACAAAGGATAGCTTCTCTTCATTTAACTCCAGCAGAATGGTATTACTGCCAATGATCACTTCGTTTACATAAAACTGGAGGGGTGCCCGGTAAACAATTTCCGGATCGCCCGGCATAAACTTGATTCCCCGCTCCACTTCCAATTCTATATGATCAAGACATTTCTGGAAAGAATCAATCACAATATTCAGGTCTTCAGGATGCTTAAAATATCCACCATCCTTGTAATAATGAAGTTGACTCAATGTGCTGTTAATACTCTCAGCATTCCATAATTCCAGGGAAGGGATTTTATTATACTCACGGATAATTTCCTGGCCGAGATGAAAGCAATCAAGCAACGGAAATTCTTCAAGGGAAAATAATTTCCCTTTATACTCAGGCATATCCTTGATCGTCTTGCTCCAGAAGAAAGTTTTAAACGCAGCAATTTCAGGATAGAGATAAAAATGAAAGAAGGTGATGTCTTTACAGAAATAGAGCATGCGCTTATTTGTAAACGTGTTGAAATACTTCATGTATTCAAGCATTGCTTTCAGATAATCGCTGAACCCTATACGTTCTTCATTTATTTCCGGTGCACGAAAAACAACCAGTTCATTCTGCAATTGCAGCACCTGGTCAATTGATATTTTGAAATGATGACTGAGGGTTTTGAGTTCAGAAAGCGAAACTTCTTTCTCTCCTCGTATCCGGCGGTACGCACTGTCGTTGCTGATGTTCAGCAAGTCCGCAACCTGGTCTACCAATGAAATATGAGATGGCAATGAAGTCTTGATGTACTGAAATAACAGTACCTGGGGGTGGCTCGTATCCATGTTCACTGGTTTTGGGGTTTTCTGCAGCTGCATGACCCGTGATTTGCAGAAATTAATAATTACCAGTAAGGTAATCAGATTTTTTGCAAATCGCAATACCATGAAGCGGTTACCAATAACCGCTTTGTGGCATACATACCAAATGAGCATGAATGGCCGTGCCGATCAATTAGGGATCGCTTGCCGGCAAGAGTAAGTTTGAGTTGTCAATTGACAAACTATCACTAACAACTAAAACTAAAAAAATGAAAAAGACAGCACTCGTCGCCGCAGCACTTTTGTTTCTAGCAATAACCAGTCAGGCGCAAAGTCCTAAAATAAAGTTTGGGATTCATGCCGGTACATCTATAGCTAATATGAAATATGAAGAAGATGAATATTCATATTCACCCAAATCAATATTTGGTATCCAGGGTGGTTTTGTGGCCGACTTACAACTAAGCAAACACCTATCACTCCAGCCGGGTGTAAACTTTGTTCAAAAGGGGATGAAAATTAAAAGTGATGTTGGCGGATCAGACGAAAAATACAGTGAGCGTATTAATTCAATTGAAATCCCTGTAAATATCCTTTACAATTCTAATAGTGGCTCAGGTAATTTTTTTGTTGGTGCAGGCCCAGCAGTTTCGTTTGCTGTGGCAGGAAAATATATTGAAGAGTTTGATGGAGAAACTGATAAAGAAAATCTGGAGTTTGGAAATGATGAAATGGAAGATGATTACCGAGCCTTTGACTTTGGTTTAAATGGCATGATTGGTTATGAATTTAAAGGAGGCTTATTCATGGCTGCTAATTACAATCTTGGATTACGTAACCTTATGCCCGGAGGAGATGAAGATTATGGAAAAGTAAAAACCAATTATGTTGGTATCAGACTTGGGTACTTTTTCAATCGTAAATAGTTTAGTTATATGCCTCTTAGTGAATTATGAAAAACACCTAAGTATTATCGCCAACAAAACTCCATCAATGGAACACAACTTCAACCCA
>JAKFDY010000268.1:0-1929 GCA_036675885.1 Lacibacter sp.
GGATAGAGCTATTGAAAAGAAGAAATGGAACACGAAACGTATTCTTACCATTGCGGGTATTACAGCTATTGTTGGGTTAATTGCTGCCAGCGTTTATTTCACATCAGGAAAATCAAAACTGAACGTAGATACTGAACGTATTACCATCGGTGAAATTAAAACGGCAGCTTTTCAGGAGTTTATTACATTAAATGGAGTAGTACTGCCTGAAAGCACTATTTATCTTGATGCAATGGAAGGTGGAAGGGTAGAAGAAAAATTTGTAGAAGATGGTACGATGATGACGAAGGGCCAACCAATTCTTCGTTTATCAAATACCGATCTTGAACTGCAACTTGCCAACCAAGAAACACAGGTGTTTAATGTGTTAACGCAAATGCAGATCAGTAAAAATAATGCTGAGCAAAACTCTATTAACCGCCAGAACCAGGATGCTGAAGTGGACAATGCATTGAAAGAAGCTGAACGTGTATATATCCTCAACAAGAAATTGCATGAGCAGAAAGTAATTGGCCTGCAGGAATTTCAAAGCAGTAAGAATTTATACGATTACCAGTTGCGCCGTAAAAAGTTAACGGAGCAGATCATGAAAACCGACGCAACAAGTATGAAGCAACAGGTTGATCAAATGGGTGAAAGTTACCAGCAAATGAAACGCACACTCGCCTTGATGCGTAAAAAAGTTGGTGACCTCATCGTTCGTGCTCCTGTTGATGGACAGCTGACATCGCTTGATGCAGAAATAGGAGAGAATAAAAATAAAGGACAACGCCTCGGACAAATTGATGTGATGAGTGGATATAAACTTCGGGTTGATATTGATGAACATTATATCAGCAGAGTTTTTGCCGGTCTTCTTGGTAATTGTGATGTGGCAGGCAAAACCTATCAACTTAAAATTAAAAAAGTATATACACAGGTTACCAATGGCCGCTTCCAGGTTGATATGGAGTTTGCCGGTAAAGTTCCGGAAGGTATCCGTCGTGGACAAACACTACAAGTGCGTTTGGCATTGAGCGAAGAAACACAGGCCATTCTTTTACCCAAAGGAGGTTTCTACCAACAGACAGGAGGCAACTGGATATTTAAGTTGAATGAAAACGGAACAGTTGCTTACAAAGTAGATATTCAACTGGGTCGCCAGAACCCTGATTACTACGAAGTATTGAGTGGATTGAAACCTGGCGATAAAGTAGTTACCAGCAGCTATGAAAACTATGGTACTATGCAGGAATTAATTTTAAAAAAATAACAATGAAAAAGCAATTCATTTTGTTGATGGCCTTTGTACTGATCTGTTTGCTTGGCGCAACATCTGTTGTTGTGAGCAACAACCGTACATGTAATGTTGAAGAAAAAGAAATGAAGCAACTGCCATCAAACGATTTTCTGTTGCACGGCCCGTTAAACTATTTTCAATTGTAAAAAAATCACATCAATGATAAAGATCACCAATCTCGAAAAGTTTTATCGTACAGAAGAAGTTGAAACCGTTGCATTGAATAAACTGTCAATGGAAGTAAAGGAAGGAGAGTTTGTGGCTGTTATGGGCCCAAGCGGTTGTGGTAAATCAACCTTGTTGAACATCCTTGGTTTGCTTGATGATCCTGATGGCGGGAGTTTCATGTTTAATGGAATTGAAGTAGCAGGATTTAACGAACGCAAACGGGCTGATCTGCGTAAACGCAATATCGGTTTTGTGTTCCAGAGCTTTAACCTCATTGATGAGTTAACTGTTTACGAGAATGTTGAGTTGCCGTTGATCTATTGCAATATAAAAGCTGATGAACGCAAGAAGAAAGTAGAAGCGGTGCTTGACAAAATGCAGATCATGCATCGTCGTAATCACTATCCGCAGCAATTAAGTGGTGGTCAGCAACAGCGTGTGGCAGTAGCACGTGCGGTGGTGAACAGCCCCAAACTTATTCT
>JAKFDY010000269.1:0-10193 GCA_036675885.1 Lacibacter sp.
AAGATGATAAAAGCTTTTTAACCCGTAGCAGTGAACGGTTCTTTCATGAGCGGCCTTATCTTGATCACCAGTGCTATATCATGCTCACCAAAAAGCCGACGAACAGAAAATCAGGCAGTTCGCTTTTTTCTAACCTGCTACGCCGTTCTATTGTTCCAGAAGAAACATTAAAGCCACAACTGTTACAGGATTTCCTTGATAGTGCGGGCCAGTTTGAACGTATCTTAAAAGACAGTGGGTTTATACAACTGAAACGACTGACCAATGAAGAACTATCGGGTAACGAACAGTATTGCGGACTAGTAGAGCGTTACATGAACCTGCAGCCCAATGAAAGTTCTTTCCTGCTGCATGATATTACGTTTAATGACAGTATCCAGGTTGGCAACAATCATTGCCAACTATTTACACTCGCCGATGCAGTTGATCTTCCAGCCTATTGCGGTTCACGGATCAACTATGATAAATATTCCACAGACAGAACAAAATTCAGCGTCGGTTTTTCTTCACCGTTAGGACAACTCCTGCCCTGTAATCATATTTTCAACCAGTACATATTCATTGGTGATGCACAGAAGACGTTACAAAAGCTGGAGAGCAAAAGACTGCGACTGCAAAGTCTTTCTGCCTACTCACGTGAAAATGCGATCAGCAGGGATGCCACTAATGATTTTTTGAATGAAGCTATTTCCCAGCAACGTCTGGCTGTCAAAGCCCACTTCAATGTCCTGGCATGGACAGATAATACAAACGAATTAAAAGACGTACGCAACCTGGTATCATCAGCCCTTGCCCAGATGGATGCGACCCCGAAGCAGGAGCTGGCGGGAGCGCCGCAAATCTTCTGGGCGGGCATACCGGGCAATGAAGCAGACTTTCCAATGAATGATAGTTTCGACACGTTTGCCGAACAGGCATGCTGTTTTCTTAACCTTGAAACAAACTACCGTTCTTCCCTGTCTCCCATCGGTCTACGGTTGGGCGACCGCCTTTCTGGAAAGCCGGTTCATGTGGACTTGTCCGATGAACCAATGAAAAAAGGCGTCTGCACAAACCGCAATAAATTTATTTTAGGTCCTTCGGGTAGCGGTAAAAGTTTTTTTACCAATCATATGGTGCGTTCTTATTATGAACTGGGTACGCATATCGTCCTTGTAGATGTCGGTCATAGTTACAAAGGGCTTTGCCAGATGGTCAAAGGTTATTACTTCACCTATGATGAAAAGAACCCAATACGTTTTAATCCTTTCTTCATTGGTGAAGGCGACTCCCTTGATACAGAAAAGAAAGAAAGCATTAAAACACTGCTGCTGGCTCTCTGGAAAAAAGACAATGAAACATTTAACCGATCAGAGTATGTCGCTCTTTCTAGTGCCTTGCAACTCTATTATGAAAAGCTAAATCAAAACTCCGATCTGTTTCCCTGCTTCAATAGTTTTTATGAATTTCTGCAACAGGATTTTGTAGAGATTCTAAAAACTGACAAAGTAAAAGAAAAGGATTTTGACGTATCGAATTTCCTGTATGTACTGCGGCCATATTACAAAGGAGGTGAGTTTGACTACCTGCTCAATGCAACCGAAAATCTTGAGCTACTGAAAGAGAGGTTTATTGTTTTTGAGTTGGACAATATCAAAGACCATCCCATTTTGTTTCCAGTTGTCACCATCATTATCATGGAAGTATTTATTTCCAAAATGCGGAAGCTGAAAGGCATCCGCAAGATGATACTGATTGAAGAAGCTTGGAAGGCGATTGCAAAAGAAGGGATGGCAGAATACATTAAATATCTCTTTAAAACAGTGCGCAAATTCTTTGGTGAAGCGATTGTTGTTACTCAAGAAGTGGAAGATATTATCTCTTCTCCTGTTGTTAAGCAGGCAATCATTAATAACAGTGATTGCAAGATACTGCTTGATCAAAGTAAATACCAGAACAAGTTTGACCAGATACAGGAACTGCTGGGATTAACCGAAAAGGAAAAAGCATTGGTGTTATCTATCAACAAAGCCAATGATCCCTCAAAGAAATATAAGGAAGTATTCATTTCACTTGGGGGCATATTATCCAAAGTGTATCGAACGGAAGTATCGCCGGAAGAATATTTCGCATACAGTACCGAAGAAACAGAAAAAGTGAAGTTGATGCAGTATGCAGAGAAGCATGGCGGTGATATGCAAAAAGCCATTGCAGCCTATGCTGCTGAATTAAGAAGTTAGAATGAATAAAGATATTATGAAGGCACTCTTATCCATGAAGTTCGTATTGGTCTACTGGTTGTTAGTTGCGGCTCTATATGGTTGCCGGGAATTGAAGGCGAATTCCACAAGGGAATTTATTCCCGGCACCTATATCCGTTATTCGGTACATGAATTCGGACGTCAGTATGATACCATTATTATTACTCTACAAAATGAAACTTCGGATGAATATGCCATCCTGCGCAAATGGAACTATGAGCGTGTGCTGGACGGGGTGCCGCTTGCGCCGGAATATAAACAGGAGCTTTCGACCGGGTATTATAAGGATGCCACGAGGTTGCTGGAAGTTTTTGAAAGCGGTGACGTTTTTTCATTCGATGCGAAGCGGAAGTTATTATTTAATGGGACGATAAACTATCAGAAGTTATGAAAAATTTTATTTATCGCGCGTGCCTGGCTTTATGTTTCCTGCTAATGTCCACGCAACAAACAAAGGCGCAAGATCCGATACTGATGATTATCAAAGAAGGAATCACCAAAGTGATCGTGGCAGTTGATCTGAAAATTCAGCGTTTACAAAATAAAACCATCTGGCTGCAGAATGCGCAGAAGACGCTAGAGAATACGATGTCCAAATTGCATCTGGATGAAATCAAAGATTGGACAGAAAAACAACGGAAGCTGTATGCCGATTATTTTGATGAGTTACGCAAAGTAAAGATGGCGCTCACCTATTACCAGCGGGTCAGGGATATTATCACACAACAATCACAGATCATCCGTGAATACAAGGCAGCTTGGGCGCTGTTTCGACAGGACAGGAATTTCACAAAAGAAGAATTGGATCATATGTTGAGTGTCTATACGGGCATGATGGATGAAAGTGCAAAAAATATTGACCAGCTTTTTTTAGTGATCAATGCCTTTGTCACGCAGATGAGTGATGCCAAACGCCTGGAGATCATCGATGCAGTCTCGGTCAGTGTGGACCAGACACTGATGGACCTAAAAGCATTCAACGAAGAAAGCAAAATGATCTCCCTGCAAAGAGCGTTGGAACATGGTGAGATTGAATACGTCAAAAAACTGTATGGTCTATGAAAACTATTTTTTGTCTAGTGCTAATTACCTGTTGCCTTTCGGTCTCAGCGCAGACGTGGGAGGAATGGACGCAACAAAAACAGACAAGGATCAAACGGTTGCTGGAGCAGATCGCTGCGAATAAGGTGTACATAGAGTATGCGAAAAAAGGTTACAACATTGTTTCAGGTGGTCTGCATACAATAAGGGATATAAAGAATGGAGACTTCAGGATACACCTGGATCATATTGATTCCCTTAAAACTGTCAACCCCAAAATCAAAAGTTGGGTAAAAGTTGCTGATATTATTACTTGCCAAACCCACATTATAAAAACGGGGAAACAGGCCATCGATGCCGTTCAGCAGTCCGGTCAGTTCACGAATACAGAACAGGACTATTGTAAAAAAGTATTTGATAACCTGCTAAAAGAATGTATAAAATCCATCGACGAATTATTAATGGTCATCACGAATGGAGCAATAGAGATGACAGATGCTGAACGGATCAAACGGATTGAAAAGATCTACATCGATGTGCAGGACAAATCCTCTTTTGCTGCTTCGTTCAGTAATGAAATGGGTGTGCTGGCCATTCAACGGCTGACCGAGCAGACTGAACTTAATTATTCAAAAAAATTAAATGGCTACCGATGAAAAAATTATTGATCATGTTATCATTCTGCTCTCTTAGTCAAGCTTCTTTCTCACAGGATCAGGAAGTGCAGCAACTGCTGTTGAATTGGGAAAAGCTGACACAGTTTAAAAAGATACTTCAGAACATGTATGATGGCTGGAAGGTCATCAACAAGGGTTATACAACGATCAAGGATATTTCCTCCGGGAATTTTAGCCTGCATAAAAACTTTCTCGATGCACTGATGGAAGTAAGTCCTGCTGTAAAAAAATATAAACGCATTACGGACATTATTAATTACCAGGTACTGATCGTTAAGCGATACAAAGCAGCATTCAACCAGTTTAAAGCGGACAATGTTTTTACGACAAAAGAAGTAGAGTATATCGGTAAGGTATACAGCAACCTGTTCAATGAAAGCATGAAGAATCTGGATGAATTATACATGGTGATTACTGCCGGGCAGTTGCGCATGACCGATGATGAACGATTGCAAGCCATAGACCGTATTCATGCACGTATAGAAGACCAGTTTTCTTTTCTTGAAAACTTCAACAGCAGTGCTTCCTATTTAGCGCTACAGCGAAAATCGGAGCAAACAGAGATCAATATGTCCAAAAAGATTTATGGTTATTAATACCTATCTACTTTCTGAAAAAAAGAAAGGCTGAGTGAAATTGTATGAATCCATTCCCGGAAGTTTCCTCCGGGAAAACTAAAAAAGAATTGTGATGCAAGGAAAATTGTGTGTAAGAGTATTGAGCCTGTCGCTGCTCGTTTTATTATTGCCTCACTTGGCTGAAGCACAAATGGCCGGTCATATCCGCAGCCTGAATGAAGTGCTGGATACTTTGTATGCGGATATGATCCCGCTATGCAGCCGATTGATCGGTGTAGGCAGGGGTATTGCCGGTTTTGCCGCCACATGGTATATCGCTTCCCGTGTATGGGGACATATTGCAAGGGCTGAACCAATCGATTTCTATCCCTTGTTCCGGCCATTTGTACTGGGTTTTGCCGTGCTGATATTTCCTTCAGTTCTTGCCATGATCAATGGCGTCATGAAACCAACTGTAACAGGCACTGCTAAGATGGTGACAGACTCCGACAAGGCAGTTGCGGAGTTACTGCGAATGAAAGAAGAAGCGATTAAAACAACAGCTTACTGGCAAATGTATGTAGGGCCAGGCGGCAGCGGAGACCGTGATAAATGGTACAAGTATCACTATGCTGACAAAGATGAAGGATTCTCCAAAAGCATTGGTAATGATATCAAATTTGCTTTTGCCAAATTCTCTTACAGTTTCCGAAACTCCGTCAAGCAATGGATGTCTGAAGTGCTGAAAATATTGTTTGAAGCTGCTGCACTTTGCATCAATACCATCCGCACATTCTATATGATCGTGCTGGGTATACTTGGGCCCTTGGTATTTGGTATTGCTGTCTTTGATGGTTTTCAGCACACACTAACGGTGTGGCTTGCCCGATACCTGAATATTTTCCTATGGTTACCGGTGGCAAATATTTTCGGAGGTATCATGGGCAAGATACAGGAGAATATGCTCAAAGTAGATCTGCACCAGATCGCTACCAATGGTGATACTTTTTTTTCTACTGCCGATACCGCTTATCTCATCTTCATGATCATTGGCATCATTGGCTACTTCACTGTTCCATCTGTTGCTAATTACATCGTGCATGCAGGCGGCGGAAATGCTCTTTTACAAAAAGTAACCGACCGGTTTACAATGGCCTCCAACCAGGCAAGAAGTATGACTGTTGCAGGAACCGGTATGGCTGTGGATGGGCTCGGCAGTGCCGCTTCTCAAATGAAACAAAGTATGGCAGGACACGGTGCAAGTGATAATTATTTCAAGGATAAAATAAGTGGGAAGTGATTGAACTCTGTTGCTTTCAGTAAATGAACTCAAAACAATACCAATGTTTAGAAAAATGCAAAATATCGATACAGCATTCCGTCAAATCCGGTTGTTCTCTATTGTGTTTATTATCGCTTGCATTGTTGTTACCAGTTTCATTGTTTATAAAAGTTACCAGTTGGCTGTTCAGGCACAACAGAAGGTGTTTATTCTTGCCAATGGTAAAGCATTGGAAGCGTATGCAGCAGACCGTAAAGATAATATTCCGGTAGAGGCAAGAGATCATGTGAAAATGTTCCATCAATATTTCTTTACGATGGACCCTGATGACAAAGTGATCGAAACAAATATCACGAAGGCTTTGTACCTCGCTGACGCTACTGCCAAACAACAATACCTGACACTGAAAGAAAACGGTTATTACTCGAACCTCATTGCAGGCAATATCAGCCAGGAAATAAATGCTGACAGTATTATCATCAATACAGAAGTCTATCCATTTTATTTCCGCTACAAAGGCGAACAGAAAATAATCAGGCCCACCACTATCGTCAGCCGCAGTTTGATCACAGAAGGTTATTTGAGAAACGTGTCGCGCAGTGATAACAACTCACACGGCTTTTTAATTGAACGGTGGCGGACATTGGAAAACAAAGACATCAACATTCAAAACCGAAATTGATCATGTGGGGCAGAAGAAAGAATACAACAGCTAATCGCTGGACAGACAAAGCTGCGGATAAAATTGCCGATGCCGGAATAAAGTTGCAAACTAAAATCACATCCGCCATGAATAAACAGGTTTCGAACTTATCAAACAGGAAGATGAAAACAGGGCTCATCCTTTTTTGTCTCGCAAGCGGAGGCTTCAGCATCTATCTCGCTGGTGAGGCCATTTTCGTAAAAGAGAAAAAGCAAACTGCACTAGAAGTAATGCGAATAAACACTCCCCGTCACTTTGATAAAACCGGAAGCGAGATCAACGAACAAGACAACTATATTCCTGAACATCTGTACATGGAACTACAAGTCTATAAACGCTATATGGACAGTACAGGACAAACGATCCGCAAAGGGTTATCAGACAGCATCCAAATGCTGGAACAAATTTATCATTCACAAAAAATAAAATGAAGCGTATGAAAAATGTGATGCAAACGCAGCCGGGTCTGCGAAAACAAAAAATGATGCTGGTATTACCACTACTGGTAATCCCTTTCCTGACACTGGCATTCTGGGCTTTAGGAGGTGGCAAAGGAAACAGTCAGCAAACAACTGTAACCATCAGCGAGGGACTGAATCCGAAACTACCAGATGCCAACCTGAAAGAAGAAACACTCCTGGACAAACTTGGTTTTTATAATAAAGCAGATAAAGATTCTGCACAACTGGCTGAATGGATGCGCAGTGATCCTTATTACAACCAGCAAATGGAAACGGAATATGAGCCTTCAGCTTATGAACTGGAACAAATGACAGAGGCCACCGCTTCCAAATATAACCAACGGTTGAATCTTTCACCTTACGCTCAAACGAAGCAACGTCCGGAAGATGAGGTGATGCAAAAGTTGTCACTGTTGCAACGGCAACTGGAGGCAAACACAACAGGATTATCTAAACCAGACAACGAGTATCCTCTCCATTCTTCGAACCCTGCATTTGCCGGTGATGTAAACAGGCTTGAAAATATGATGAACAATATGAGTTCTGGCAGTGAAGAAGATCCTGAAATAAAACAGCTTTCAAATGTGATGGACAAGATCCTTGATATCCGGCATCCTGACAGAGTAAAACAAAAAATGAAAGAGAAACAAACCGATGAGTTAGTGAACGTGTTCGGTGTTTTTTCAACTTCCGGAACAGACACAACGATCAATGGCTTTTTTAGTCTTGATAATAAAACTGCACCCAGTCAATCAAATGCTATTGAAGCAGCAGTAAATGAAAACCAGGTTTTGGTCAATGGAGCAGTGATCAAACTAAGGCTACTGCAAGACATTTATATCAGCGGATCAAAAATACCTATCGGCAATTTCGTGTTCGGCACCGTAACACTGATTGGTGAACGATTGGAAATTGAAATTAATTCAATCCGGTATGGTAATTCTCTTTTTCCAGTGAAAATGGAAGTGTATGCTATGGATGGACTAAGCGGCATTTATATTCCGGGTGCCATCACTCGTGATATAGTGAAACAATCGGCAGATAACAGTTTACAACTGATGGAACTTTCCTCTTTTGATCCATCACTGAAAGCGCAGGCCGCAGCTGCCAGTATCAATACCGTCAAATCACTACTGAGCCGTAAAGTAAAACAAGTGAAAGTTATGGTGAAGGCGGGATACAAAATATTACTAAAAGACAAGTCGATTCAACAATAATTTTTAACAAAAAAAACAAAAAATCATGAAACGATTCGTGAGTTTGATTTGCGTATGCTGGATGTTCGTTTCAGCAATAGCGCAACCTTCTGCTTTGCAGATTACAACGGACAAAACGACGAGCCTGATCTTTCCTTTTCCAATCAGGCATGTTGACAGGGGGACAAAAGATGTATTGGTACAACAGGTAAAAGAAGCAGATAATATCCTGTTGGTAAAAGCTGCTTCACAGAAATTTCCCGAAACAAACCTGAGTGTAGTAACCGGAGATGGCTCAGTGTATTCATTCCGGATGAACTATTCCGAACAACCGGAGAACTGGATTTACTATTTACCTGAATTGAAAAAATCTGCAATTGCTACCTACGCCAATGGTATTCTTGACAATCGCAGCACCATCCGGGGAATACGTGACCGGAAATGGGATGTAGCGGCCTCCGTTAGGGGAATCTATATTAAAGATGATGTGATGTATTATCAGATCATGCTCTGCAACAACAGCCCGATTGATTATGACATTGACCTGCTGAAATTTTATATCAGGGACAAAAAGAAAAGCAAGCGGACAGCAATACAGGAAAATGAATTGATACCTCTTCATATTTCCGGTAATACAAGACAAGTAAAGTCATTTGGATTTTCTATGATCACAGTTGCACTTGAAAAGTTTACAATCCCGGATGCAAAATACATGGCCGTTCAACTGATGGAAAAAAACGGGGGCCGTCACCTGCTGATGAAATTGAATAATAACAAACTCATCCGGGCAATTCCTTTACCTGATCTGCGATGAACCGGGAACATGTAATAGCAGATGGATTACTTGAACAGGCGCAGATAGCTTTTTCAAAAAATGAGCCCTGGATAGCTTACAACACAGTCCCATATTTTTTGGATAAAGGTGATATGTACTTCTTCAACGACAGCGACCAGGCACATGAATTCGCTGACAACAATATCAGCGAGTATGATGATTACAAAGTGATACACGCCTACTCAACGGATGAATTGCTGAAACAAATTGCTTATGGTGAAAGACTGGAACAGTTATTATCAACCTCAAAACATTTATCAATCATGAATGAAAAGAATTTCGATTACCTGAGTAATCAATTAAAATATACAGGCTTTGGTGAAGAATTGCCAATGCAACTAAAAGACAAGATGGAAAAACAGGAACCTCAGTTTACTCTAAGTTTTCAAAAGGACTATGGTAAAGATCAGACTGTGGCTATTCTCCACTTCCGGAAATCAGAAGACAGTGACATGTATTTTTTCAATCGTTATAGTTTAATGTTGAAAAACGAACAGCATCCTGATCCGATCAAACAAACTTTTTTCATCAATGCGAAGGAAGAAAACATCACACTGAAGGAAGCTTACAACCTGATGAGTGGCCGGGCCGTTCATAAGGAATTGACCACGAAGGACGGTGAAAAGTATAATGGCTGGTTACAACTTGATTTTAAAGAATCAGATGCAAATGGTAATTACAAGATGAAGCAGTACCACGAAAATTATGGATACGACCTGCAGGCCACGCTAAACAAACACCCAATAAGGGAAATGCAGAATGAAACAGATGCCCAACGACTCACGGAATCATTACAACGTGGCAACCGCCAGTCAGTAACACTGGAAGTTAACGGGAAGGAACAAAAAGTATTTATCGAAGCTGTTCCGCAGTTTAAATCACTGAACTTTTATGACAGTTCTCATCAACGTCTTCGCTCTGATAAACTCTATGAAAATAATTCGCAGGAACAATCGGTGAAGGAAGATAAAAAACAAGGTATGAAACAAACCAGCGGCGATGATGAAGGACCAGGTGACGACTCAAAAAAAAAGAAACGCCGGCAGCAAAAGATTAGCTGATGGAACCTTTGCATAGTTTTTTAGCAGCTGTTGAAGATGATCCAAGGATAACCACTGCACATATCAGCGTATATGTTTCTCTCTGGAAAAAATGGAAAGATAGCGGTAATGAAGGGCCGCTATCTTTCTTCCGTACGGAA
>JAKFDY010000270.1:0-12035 GCA_036675885.1 Lacibacter sp.
AAGCGTTTACAAGTACTTGTAAGTGTTTAAAATAATTATGAAGCATGAAAGTGTTGCGCAAATCAAAGTGTTGGCAACAATTAAGCATAGTAGGATATAGAAAACTAAAAACACATGCTCACGGGAAAATAATTAAATATTTATTTAAAATTTTGACCCATGTTAGATCAAATAACAATTCAGGAATTTTCGCAAACCTTAAGTCAACCATTAATTATGCCTTTCGATTCAGGGTATGATGAAGAACGTTCAGTCTGGAATGGGATGGTTGACAAACGACCGGCAATGATTGCAAAATGCATGAATGCAGATGATATAAAAAAGTGCGTGAATTTTGCTCAAAGCCATGATTTATTAGTCTCCATTAAAGGAGGGGGGCATAATGTTGCAGGTAAGGCAGTCTGCGATGACGGGCTAATGATTAATCTTTCGCAAATGAATGCTGTTATTGTTGATCCGGTTAAGAGAACAGTCAGGGTTGAATCGGGAGCGACAATAGGTGATCTGGACAGGGAAACTCAAAAATTCGGTTTGGCCACTCCGGTTGGTATTGTTTCAAAAACCGGAATAGCAGGTTTGACTTTGGGAGGAGGCAATGGCTATTTAGCGCGTAAACATGGCCTTACAATTGACAACTTATTATCCGTAGAACTGGTTACTGCCAAAGGTGATTTAATCTCAGCAAATGAAACTGAAAATCCAGATCTGTTTTGGGCACTTCGCGGCGGAGGAGGAAATTTTGGAGTGGTTACATCTTTTACTTTCAAACTTCATGTAGTAGGTCCGGAAATCATGACTGCACAGGTATTTTATCCTTTTGAAGAAGCTAAACAAGTGCTTAAGTTTTATAGAGAGTTTACATCAAATGCGGAAGATGAACTTGCAGGTTATGCCTTAGTTGTAAGAGTTCCACCCGCAGATCCGTTCCCGAAAGCACTTCAGGGAAAAACAGCAATCGCACTTGTGGCAAGCTATGCAGGTAGTTTGGATGATGGTAAGAAAGCGTCCTGTCACTTCCCCAAAATTCTTTAATGTCCGCAAGTATTTGTAAAAAATCTGAATAGCTACAATTAGATATTTGTTCTGTCACCATGTGTGCTTTAGGCTCTGAAATTACTAAGAAATGCAGGTTTTAACTCCCGGAGTTGGTTACATCAGAATCCGGGCCGACGTAAATCTTCAACCCATATCATACTGGTTTTGTATTTTTTAATGCTGCATGAAAAACAAGAAATGCAAAAACAACCCCGGAGAATGAGGCAAAAATATCATTCCAGTCAAACACCCGCCCTGATTGGTATTGATCTCTGATTTCATTTAAAATCATAAGTAATAGTGTAACTATACATGAAACAGTAAAATGTTTTACCGGCTTGTTCAGTCGAATCCTGTTGCTGACATAAATGAACGGTAAAGTGAATGCCAATCCAAAGTTTGGTAAAAAGCCTAAAATAAACAGTGCGGTATCGTTATCATTAAAGGAGGTCCTTAGAAATTTTGATAAATACAGGATGATGCCAGCAATAACAGCAGCAGTAGCTATTTTCTTCTCTTTATGTGCATTTGTTGAGTTCATCACTCAGAACTTATCTTTAATCATTTATCGCCGGCACTACAAACAGCTTTCAGCTTTTTATTCATTAACCACCTTTAGCAGCTTGCTTGTTTGCAACACTTCGGATAGCCGGGTATGATCACGTATGATACAAACGACATACCCGTACATTTCTATTCCGCTTCTTTCAATTGCAGTTGTAATGCGTGCAGAACATAAAGTAAGAACTGTTTACGCTCCACCTGCCCCGGCCGGTGGCAGTTACCATTAGCAATGGTTTCCAGGATGGTGATTGTGTTGAGCTCAGGGAAGAGAGCGTTGATTTTTTTTGACAGGTAAAGCACTTCCCATACTTCATCACAGGAAAAAAACAAGGGGTCTCCACCCTCGTTTCGTTTTCGCTCGTCGTAATCGAGCCAGTTTTCAGAAAGTTGGCAATAAAGAGTTGTCATAGTTGGTTACTTGGTTACAAAACTGAACCATCGGCCGGCGATGGTCAAGGGTGTTAACACCCTTTTTCCAACAATAAAGCAGTGTTGAAACCGGGCAGGATATTTATGGATGAACTATCTATCGTCCAACAATAAATCTTCTGCATGCAGAAAAAAAAAGACTCTGGTGTTAACCAGAGTCCCCGTTGTTTCTTTTTTTTCCTACGCTGGCATTATCCAGATCAGGTAATTCGGAGTGTATTCTCAGACCTGGTTTGCAGGCCACCCCCTTCCAGAAACTTCTTGTTTATAATGTAGAAAAAAATGTGCCATAAAGAGATGACTTCTAAACTATGTGCAACACGGATCAACTTCGTTTTAACTGTTGAAAGATTTCCGTGTTCATCTTTTAAGTAATCTTTTGAAGTTGCTGGTGAAACGTTTTTTGTGCCAGTGAAAGAGTTCTATTTCTTCGCTGCTTTTACTGCCGACTTTTTTGCTTTTTTTACTACTTTCTTTTTCTTTGGAACAACTTTTTTAACTTTCTTTCCTGCCTGCTTTCGCAACTTTTCGATCAGTTCCGCAAGCCCCGTACTGTATTTATCGATCTTCTTTTCCAGTTTTTTACTATCTACTCCTTTCGCATAATCTTTCAATGCCGTTTTGATCTCAACAGCAAGTTTCAGAAACGAATGTTTCTCCCCTTTTTTATCTGCAGCCATAGCCAGTTAATAATTTGTTTACGCAAATTTAATACTCGCCTTTCACTCCGGGTGTTAATTCTCGGGGTGCACTTCTTTTTTCTCATCGGTTGATGTATCCCCCAACTGAAATAATGCAAACCTCACTGCAACGCAGGAAGCAGTCTGCACAGTTAAATCATATGGCCAATGCACAGGACGAAAACGAAATCGAATGCTATCCTGAGTTTGCAACTCAGGATTTGTTCATATCTATATATCTTGCCTGTACTTGCAAATTAACAATGCAGACATTTATTGTCGGCACTACACACAGCTTTCATCTTTCTATTCACTACTGATCTTATACCACTCCAGCTTTGCTTGTTTGGAATAATAGGGATAGCTGAGGTAGGTTTTCTTTTCTGTTTTTCTTTTTAATGTCCTTGCATACCACCACCTAATAAGTGCTTAATTATTATAATTGCAACCAAACATATTAACCCAATAAGGGCATAAAATGTCCACGACTTTTTTATTTTGTCTTGAATGTTGCGGGATTGGTTAGTATTACTTTTTGCTAATTTTATTTTGCCCCAAGGTTTGTAAATAGAAATTGTTGTGATAGCAACTAAAACCAAAATAGCTGCTCCTGCTTTTGATATTAAGTCAATAAGTTGTTCAGTGTGTTGTGAAGTTGAAAATGAAGAGTCTGACGTTACACCTGCTAAGTAATTTATTGGCTGCATATGAAGCAATAAAAGTATTGTCGAGGCAACTGTTAAAAATAATTTCACAACAATCCAATAGTATTTGAATAAACCCCACTTTGTGCCAACAGCCTGAACAACTCCAGTAAACAAAGATGTTAAGCAGAATGGAACAATTACAAACCAAGCACTCAATTTCATTGCAATAAGTGAGGAACGGACTAACTGATTGTCTTCACTTGTTAAACCCGTAATGGCAAGAACTAAAAAAACCGCTACTGCTCCGATCCAACCAGCAGAAAATGTGATATGTGAAGTCAGCATGGCTTTACTTAAACGAGGTGTCATTGTCATACTATTATGTTTTATAAATTAATTTTTAAATCTGAACAGCTAACAGGCATTCAAGTTTTGCAAAAGTATGTTGCCATCCCTCTGCATAGTCATGTTTTGAACCACTGCCGGGATTCTTATGTTCGAACTGCATCCTGGTATATTCTCCTTCCGGGGTTAACAACAAGGTAATAAAAGATTCTACACCGGGTTCACTTTTCCACTGCCAGCTAAAAGTTAACTTACTTAAAGCTTGCACCTCGTCATAAATTCCACTGCAAGTATGCTCGGTGAGATCAGAATCCTGGAATGTTATTTCAAAGTATCCTCCTGGTCGTACATCAAGCTCTGCCTTCAAGCCTTTTCCTTTCGGATCAGATCCAAACCAGTTCATTATCAAATTTGGATTTGTCCAGGCTTCCCATATTTTTTCTATAGAGCTTCTGAAAGTTGTTTCAAGAAATATTGAAGAATCTTCTGTTGCCATGATTGATCTTTTTACTTAGCGGATTGTTCCATTCGCCTTAAATTATATTAACCTGGCTTGTATGAACAGCTAATTCGCTTTATAATGAAGTAAAACAACTCCGCATTTATAAGATTTAGCTTTAATAAGCTGCATATTTTGTTTGTTGTCTATGGTATTAAAAACAGGTAGCCCCTCCCCAAGAGCAACGGGATTTACAAGCAAATGAAATTCGTCAATAAGTCCGGCCTTGATCAGGCTGGCAACGAAAGTTGAACCACCATACACAATGATGTCTTTTCCATCCTGCATCTTCAATTGCTTAACGACGTCGATAAAATTTCCATTAGCAATTTCAGTATTATGCCAACCGCCCGGAATTTGAGCAGACCTGTTAATTGTTCTGGAAAAAACAATTTTGCGTGTGTTTGTAATGTGTTCAGCAAAACTAAATTGAGTACCTAAAGGGTCTTCTGTTACTTTTTGCCAGTGTGCATTGAATCCCTCTTCTGCCATTTGTCTGCTGAGCAAAATACAGTCAACTGATTTTGTCAATTCAGTATGATACCTCTGAAGCTCCTCATCCCAGGTCCAGTCAGCACCCCAGTTCCATATCATCCAATCTGTGTTTCCCTTGATGCCTGCAACAAATCCATCAATGGAAACTTGGATTTCTAACTTTAATTTCCTCATATTAAGTACGCTTAAGTTTATTCAAACTTACAGAGAGTGCATGTTGTTAATGAGGTGTAATTGCGACATTAACGAGGTGTTAATGCGGCATTTTGGAACATTAGCTGCAACATTGGTTTTAGATCTTACATGCTTTTATGAAAAGGTTTAGCTAACGAGCAGGTATTGCCGATGGTGGGGAACTTATATTCGTACGCCAGCTATCCGTAATCTTCAACCCTTATCATACCGGTAAACATTTGCTCAGTATTGATAAACAGTTTAGTGCCATTGTGAGTTTGCAACTCAGGATTTGTTCATATCTATATTCCTTACCTGTAGTTGCAAATTAACAATGCAGACATTTATCGACAGCACTATACACAGCTTTCATCTTTTTATTCACCACTCATCTTATCCTACTACCAGCTTTGTTTGTTTGGAACACTTAGGATAGCTGGGTATTTATGCACCGACTGGTTTTCGAAAAACTGGTTTAATATTTTGATTGACGCAGAAGAAATTATCTGGATCATATTTCTGCTTGACTTTTGCAAGGTTTTCAAAATTTGAACCAAATGCTGCTTCAACTCTATCTTCACCTTCGCTGATGAAATTCACGTATACGCCTCCAGTGGAATATGGAGCTGTTTGATCAAATAATTTTCGTGCCCAATCAATACACATTGCATCCGCAGATCTGTCTTCCCAGCGTGCATGAACATTCATTACAAAATTTGCATTTCTGTGTGGATAAGCAGTAGCATCCGCAGCAACCCGGTTTATAGCACCTCCGAGTTGGCCTACAAATATTTCACATAATGGAGACGGCAAGTTGCCTGTATACTCTATCAGAGTTTCTATTAATCCATCGGAAAGCTCTGTGAAGTTGTGTGACTTCCAGTAATTACGGACTCCCGGACTGAGCAAGGGATCAAATGCCTGCTGCCATGCAACAAATGGTACAGGGCCTATAACATCTGCGATAGGGTTACCAAAGCGGCGAAGCGGTTCCAATACTTTTTCACCTTCTTTCATATCTCCTGCATATATAGCTGCGATCACAAAAACCTCTTTGCCATGAACATCCTGCGGAAGAAATGGAAGAGGCGGAGCCTTCCTTAACACCACCCAACAAGTTGCCTTATCGGGTGCTGATGAAGCAAAGTTTCTGTAATGCTCGAAAACTTTTTGTGCATCTTTGAATGGATGGACAATCAATCCTGCCAAAACCTGTGGACCAACAGGATGTAATTTGAATTGAAATGAAGTTACAATACCAAAATTGCCTGATCCCCCTCGTATAGCCCAGAACAGATCAGCATTTTCTTTTTCGTTGACATCAATTACCTTCCCATCAGCAGTCACTACTTCGGCCGAGATCAGATTATCAACGGTAAGCCCATAGCTTCTGCTAAGCCAGCCAAAACCTCCGCCCAAAGTAAGTCCGGCAATGCCGGTGGTTGAATTAATTCCCGCTGAGGTGGCTAAACCATAATGCTGTGTTTCATGATCAACATGACGAAGCGTAGCACCCGGTGCAACAAATGCTGTTTGAGTTTCACGGTTTACCCGCACCCATTTCATTGGCGAGAGATCGATCAACATTGCATCATTTGCTAATGACATACCGGCAATATTGTGCCCACCACCACGAACTGATGTTAAAAGATTATGCTTGCGGGCAAATTTTACACAGCTAACTACGTCGGCAGTTCCCATACATTTTGCTATCAATGCAGGCCTTCGGTCAATCATAGCATTCCAGATCGTTCGGGCTTCATCGTATCCTGGATCAGCTGCACAAATGATAGTACCGGCGAGTTGTAACCTGAAGTCGTCTATGATTTCACTGGCAAGAACGATGTCTTTACCATCAAGTGTTTTAATAGTAGTGTTCATGTGCTAATATTTTAATGATAGAAGGAAGAAAGAATAAAAAATCTGTTTTTTATTCAACCAATGAATCTAACCACACCCAAAACTACATACTCATTAAACTGAAGGCAACAACATTTAATTCAAATACTTGTAATTTTGATTCAAACCTGTGATTCTGCAAACCCGGAATTATTACCCGACTCTGGCAGGCAAAAAATGAGAAGGAGAAAGGCCATATCTTTTTTGAAAACATTTAGAAAAATAGGACGGGCTGTTAAAACCCGTTTCAAAGGCAATTTCTGAAATGTTGCCGGTATTATTATTCAACAATGCTAATGCCTCATCCAGCCTGTATTCGTTAATAAAACTATTGGGTGATTTATCTGTGAGTAAGATCATTTTGCGATAGAATTGAGATTTGCTGCGGCCCACTGGTTTGGTAAAATCATCCACTTTTAAATTTGTATCTCTCCAGTTGCATTCTGTGTAATCCATTAATAAGGTTAGAAATTTTTCATCTGCATGCTCAAGAAAAAGAATGTTTTTCCCTTTACGTAAAGGACTTAAATTCTCGCTATCATACAATTCTTTAACTTCAGGTGAAACGATAATTTCTCCCTTAATGATCCTGCACATCCGTTCAGCTAACTTTATGGCATCCTCAAAAAACAATCCTTTTTCTGTTACAGGTACCCCTGCACTCAATCCTATTTTTAAAAGAATTTTTTCATTCTTTATATCCTTCCTGAAATCTTTAAACAGTGACTGAATTACCAATGCAGCATGGACGGCGTTGGTAATTGATTTAAAAGAAACCAGGAAATGATTTTCAGATTGTTTAACCGGTATTCCCTCGTAATTGTTCAAAAGACGAAGAACAGCTTTATTGTAATTGTTTATGGAAGATTTAGATTGAGCTGCACCATTTTGTTTCAGTGATAATTGTTTCAGTGATATGACCATTATGGTTCTGAAGGCAGGATCATTGATAATATTTAATCTTGTGTTTTTGGCTTTTTCCGGATCTTCAATTCTGCCTAAGAAGGATTCAACGATGCTGGCTTCTACTTCTATTATTTTGTGTGGAACCTGGCCGTGAGCCTTGTCATGCATGTTGTGAATCGCCTTCGCATCAGGCGCTTCAATTAAACAAAACGTAGTTTTTCTTTTTTCATCAAACCAATAAGTTAATGCCCGGCAACCAAACTGGTCCTGTATTTTTAAATCTTCCTGATGCAACCGGGCTATCTGCTCGGCTGTAACCGTTTCAGAAACATCATGCCTGTCCATATAAATTGGCATACAGATAATTTATTTCATACGAAACAACAATAGGCTGGCAGCTAACGAATCGGTATAACCCGTCCTGAAAAAAGTTGACACTTGTCATTAATAATCCTGGGTCAGGTTTACAAAAATAATAATCCTGTGCAGGGTTTACATTATGTGCGGGCAAAAATATTTTTGTGCGCAGGCCTCACGGGGCGGTTACAGCAGCCAGGCTATTGTTTATATTCCGAATAAACAATAAACCTTTTTCCATCGTAAAGGTAGAGACCTGTTTCTCTCGTACCCACCCAAATATTTCCACTTGTATCTTCCAAAATTGACCAAATCCCTAGATTGGCTAATCCATCTTTTGTTGTAAAACGAGTGAAAGATTTACCATCGTAACGGCTTAGTCCAGCACCACCAAACCAAAGGTTTCCCTTTTTGTCTTCTATAATTCGGGTAACCACATCACCGGATAAGCCATCTTTTTTTGTAAAACTTGTAAATGATTTGCCATCATACCGGTAAACCCCACCCCAGTTGCTGAACCAGATATTCCCGTTTTTGTCTTGCAATTGAGGCCATGCCCAATTATGAGCTTTTGGCTTTGGCCCATCTTGAAATAATTCCTCTAGTTTAATGTTGGTTACAGATTTACCATCATAACGATACACACCTTCGTTACTTCGTCCACCGAACCAAATATTACCTGCTCTGTCTTCTAACATATATTCTATGTTGTTGTTAGTGCTCGCATAGCCACCTGCGTCTTCACTAACTATAAACGGAGTAAAGCCTGCCTGCCCGGTAGGCAGGGATTTGCCATCGTAGATATAAACACCATCGATTGTGGCGAACCATAGTTTTCCGTTTTTTGCTTGCATGATACTGAATATCCAATTTGAGTTGCGATAGTTGTCATTCTTGTTGGGAGGCAGGTTTTTTGGTAAAGGAATCTGGATTTTGGCAAACGTTTTACCATCGTAAAGACATAGACCCGAATGAGTACCTATCCAGATTTTGCCATCTTTATCTTCCAAAATGGAAAAAATATTATTACTGATTAGCCCATCGGCTACTAAAAATTGGCGAAACGATTTTCCGTCATATTTATAAACACCATTTGCAGTGGTTCCGAACCAAAGGTTACCGGCTTTGTCCTGCAAGCTACATTGAACATTGCCATACCTGGGGTTGCCTATGGTTTTTATAAGTTTTGGATGATCTTTTGGTAAGTCTTTTTTAACTGGTCCATTGCAGGCAGTGCTAAAAAGTAACAGTGTGAGAAAAGTAAATACCTGTGTGTATTTCATAATTTCTTTTAATTACTTAAGAATTTCAAAAATCTAAACGCTATTCTATTTTTTTGCTGCTATTTTTATATGGAATTCAATGTCATCCGAAACGATTTGATCAGCGAAATCATCATAAAACTTTCCTGATCTATAACGGATACCCCAATCTGTTCGATCAATGATCAGCTTTCCATTCGCTTGTAAAATTCCGTCATTAACTTCCATTTTGGCTGGAAAAGTAACTGGGAGTGTAACGCCTTTAATGGTGAGGTTCCCTGTGACTTCGATAGTCTTACTATTCACCGATGCAACCTTCGTAATTGCGATTGTAGAAATGGGAAATTTTTCGACATCAAAATAGTCAGACGATTTTAAGTGTTTAACAGGTGTATTTTTATCTTCCTTGTCTTTATATTCTATTGAATTCATGTCGATTTCTACTGTACCACCCACAAGTTGACCTTTTTCCATCATCAATTCACCTTTTGATATATAAACGTACCCTACATGATCCTCGGAAGCTAGTAGCATTGAACCTTTCCATGTTAGCACACTTTCAGTAGTATCTACAATATATTTTTGGTCGAAGGATACGGAGCCTGCCGATGCATTATTTTTATCTTCCTTTTTTACAGGTCCACCGCAACCAAAGAACAAAGGAGCAATAATTAAAATGAAGTAAGTGATTGATAGCTTGTTTTTCATACTACAGAAATGATATTGATTAATAATAATTGACAAATGATTTCAAAATCAGCAACACACATTATTGCTGACCCTCTTTACTTTTAAAGTGGAAAAAGCATTGTTGAGAAAGGAGAAGAAGTCAACCATCAACTATCAACCATTAACCATTCCTCAACATCCCCCCTTCTTTCTGCTGCGTATGGCATAGATCACCTTCCCCGAACCAAATAAATTGAAGCCCTTATCATCTACAGAAGGAAGTATTAATTTCCATGTTTTTCCTTTGTCTGATGATTTGAAAATACCGTCAGGATGAGTACAAAATAAGTTTTCACCAACCTGGCTAATTGAAGTCTGGAAGGCTTGCAAACGGGGGCGGTCATTCCAGGTTCGCCTTATTGAATCAATAAAATCTTTGTCCTGAAGGCCGGCATCAATGGGCTGCCAGGTTTTACCGCCGTCGTAGGATGTCCTTAAACTCCTGGTACCCGACTCTGAACTGGAAGTGATAGCAACGAATCCACCTTTCATCGGTTTTACATCCCAAGCCACAATGCCCTCAGTAGTCACCACCGCCCAGTTTTCGCCATTATCAGTCGATCTTATTATTTTTCTCGTACTGATCGCCAGCAGTACGCCATCCCTTTCTGCCAAATGCCCCACCAGGCTTCCGTCATGCACATGTTTCCAGGTTTTTCCACTATCAGTAGTTTTAAAAAAGCCCTTGTCGGTGCCAATGAAAATTGCACCTCCGGCAGTTTCAAAAACTGTGCGCATTCGGGGTGCGTGAAAAGTTTCGAATATCGGCGACCATACACTGGTTCCGTTTGAATTTTTCAAATTTATCCCCCAGTAATTGTAGACAAACATCCCGCTCTTATCCGGGGCAATGCTGTTAAGTCGGTTAGGAAAAGACTCTTTTTTCCAAAAAGGAGCTGTGGCATTTGCTGTACTGTGATAGAGTTCGATTCCAACCCTTAAAAACAGCCCTTTATCATTTGCAAAGATGCTATCTCCCCGGAGACCATTTTCCCGCAAATTTTCGGGCAGCCCTTTGCTGATGTCCTGCCAGCTTTGTCCGCCATCAGTCGATTTAAAAACGATGTTTGCAACCCCCGTCTTATGTTTAGTTGGTTTTTGCTCACTATCCGTGATGGGGAATGCAACGGCGAATTGAAAAAGAAGCAAAAAAGCAAGGCTGTAGATTTTCATGACGATGATGATTTGGTGAAACAATAACATAAAGCTATCAGTTGTCAATTAGCCTGCAGATTTTTTATAGTAAAGAGATGTAAAGGATACGTAAAACGTTTGTAAAACACCCGGAAACTGCGGTTTAGTAGATTAATTTGCAGCATGAAGCCGTTTATTCTGTTTGGATCTTCCATCACCATAATTGTTATGTTGATCTCTGCCGTTGCAGTTATCAATAAAAAAGAGGATATCCCAGAGAAGCATTTAGAAGTTGTATTGCGTGATTTAGGACATCAGCTTTTGCTCACAGCCAAAGATTCTTCATCCCGGGTGATGCCGGTTAAGAAAGTAAATGAAACCACCTACCAGATCTCCTTTCAAAATCACTTTGGTTTTATTTCAGATACACTCATCAATTTAGTTCAACGCACATTTTTCAAAAATGCCCTGGCAAATGATTATATCGTGAATTTGAGGAACTGTAAACAAAATGAAACAGTCTTTGCATTCGAAATAAATGGCAAGGCAGGCGATTTAACACCCTGCCGGGGGCGTAAGCTGAAGGTTGGTTGTTATGTGATTGAAATTGAATTGTTGAAGAAAAACAAGTTTAATTTCTTTTGGTTGTTGCTGTTGATTATTCCTTTTAGTTTTCTTGGTTTTTATATGAAAGACAGGTTTCGGAAAAAAGAAGAGAAAGAACCAATCGCCGATAACAGTGATTACATACAATTAGGAAACTTTCGGTTTTATACAGCTAATAATGTTCTTGAAACTGAGAATAAAACCATTACGCTTTCGGAAAAAAAAACCAAAGCACTAAAAATATTTGCAGAAAACATCAATCAAATCGTGGAAA
>JAKFDY010000271.1:0-4812 GCA_036675885.1 Lacibacter sp.
TTATTCCCGGAGTTACCGACTAAAATCAGAGGGAAAAAGGAAAGAGCAGAGCAACATGCAAACCGAGCTTTAGAAACAATTCAGAACTTTGTGAAAAATTTGTAAATTGCTTGCAAGGGTAATTGAAGTGTGATACGATTTAGGAGCCTTTGTGAGGTGACGAATATTGTCAGAAGATGTGAACGTTTCAGCAAAGTTATTTTTTGAATATTTACAAATAGAAAGAAATTACTCACAATATACTATTGAGCATTATCAAGTTGATGTTAGGGATTTCACTGTTTTTATGAGAGAACAATCGTTAGCTGATTATGCTGATGTTGAGTATTCCGATGTTAGGCTATATTTAACGATGCTTTTTGAAAAGAAGCTATCGAGAAAATCTGTTGCGAGAAAAATATCTAGTATGAGAAGCTTTTACCGGTTTCTTTCAAGAGAAAACCTTGTACAGAATAATCCTTTTGCACAAGTAATTATGCCAAAGCAGGAAAAAAGATTGCCCAGGTAGATTATATGTATGAAAATGTACTTGATGACGTTTCCAAATACAAGTACGACAATGGCGGCAGAATCATTTCTAACATCGAAACCGACTATACGGATTATTTTGAATACCAATCGGCCTCTAAACTACTTGTAACAAGAAAAAGCAACAATGATAACAGTATTATACGTACGTTCGAGGCAACACTGAATGAACAGGGATTTATTACTTCCATGATCTCGAAAGATAAAAACGGAACGATCAGTGAAACTACTACCATCACTTATGATAACGAAGGATACCTCATCAAAAATTTTACGCAGGCGATTAATAGCTCGTACGGGCGTGAATACGTAATTGAAAACGGGAAAATAGTATCCTTTAAGAAATTCAATAACGGTGTGCAAACAGGTAATGGAGTATATACTGTTGACGTATCGAAAGAAAACAAACAAAGTTTTACGGCCTGGGGTTACTGGCATTCGCAAAATTTATTTGGCAAACCCTTAAAGTATCTAACCATTGAGTTTAAAGAATTTGATAATGCAGGAGTTGTAAAATGGCACGCAAAAGACACTTATGAACGGGATGCCGATGGAGATGTAACAAAAATTGTAACCCAATTTATTTCAGAAGGCACAACAGGAGTAACTACTTATAAGTATTGACCTTTCAGCTGCAAAGTTTACAACCATAATAAAAGAAGAGGCTGTCAGATAAATAAATAAAGCTTTTGAGATTCATTTAAACGACTTCGGTTCTCCATCAGGGATCCGGATAAAATCTCTAGAAGTTTATTTATGACAGCCTCTTTTTATGGATAGGATTTTGAGTAACTGCTTTAATTCTATTTCTACTGTACGATAATTTTTACTGGTTTCATGCCAGGTACATTGAGCAGGTATGTGCCAATACTTAAACCATTTATTTTTTCCTGCTGCATATTGAACACCTTGAATTGTTTTATCACTTTGCCGTCAATGGTAAAGAGAGTAGCAGTTGTTTCTTTTTCAATACCACTTACCACGAACCAGAAGTTGCCGTTGTTAGGGTTAGGACCAACTGTAACTTTTACTTCTGTAACATCATTCATTTCACGGTTATTGCCATTGCCGCCACCTCCGTTACCACCACCGGCAGCACCTTTCGTTTTACCTGCTACGTTAATGATGGGAGAATAAGTAACGTTATTGGCTTTATCAACAATTTTTAATCTGTAGTACGACAACCCTGTGTGCGCATTAGCATCAACTGTTTGATACGAAAGTGTTGTTGTGCTGTTACCTCCAGGTGCCATTGTGTTAACAAATGCACGATCAGTAAAGTCTGTTTCCGTGTCAAGTTTTCGTTGAACCTGGAAACCACTCATGTTTGTTTCAGTTTGTGTGGTCCATTTTAATTGCACATCGGTAGCTTTTTTCCTGCTTCCTGTAAAAACAAGACCGGTTACAGCGCCCACAACAGTATTGTCATTGCTTAATGTTTGCAAAGCAAAACTTTCAACAGCTGTCTTCTCAACATAGTTTGAGTTTATATTATTACTGGTTCTTGAAAGATTATTCCAGGTAACTCCGGCATCTGTACTTTTATAAATGGACAGACTATTTTCATTCTGCCCGTTAAGTTCAGCATCAAAATATTTCAACCGCATTGTTGCATTTAAATTGCTGTTATTGGTTGGCACAATTGAGTAATAGCGATTGATACCTCCTGTTAACCCTGTTCCAATTTGAGCTGTGTGGCCACGGCGAATTGTAACGGTACCAAGATTTGCAGAGCTGCTGATAAATGCACCAAGGCTGCCAGGGTTGTTCATATTTGGTGCATCCAGGTTTTGAATGATTTGAATATACCCGCCGCCGGCACCTGTTACTCTGTTCAGTTCTGTTTCATTGTTCAGATAAGCAGATGATGCAAGAAAAATATTTCCGCCATTCATATCTAATTGGCCTGAGATAAAATTGATCGAGTGACTCACATTAATGTTGTTGCTAAGCAAAACTTTACCACTGTTTATCTTCGCCATCTCCAGTATATAAAATCCGGGAGTACTGCTGCCACTGATGGTTGAGTTTTGAGTACCAGTAAATTTGAAACTACCCGTACCAGCACTTATCGTACCATCATTTACCAGGTTCATATCCGAAAGTACTACCGATGCATTACCTGTTGTCACCCATTGAGCAGCACTTCCAACATTTAATTGTCCAAAGCTTTCATTTAAGCTACAGACAATTAATATGTATGTCATTATTTTCTTCATAATTATTGCTTTAAGTTTTTCTAATCGTATATATGGCATTCATACCGCAAATATTATTATAGCTTTATGACTAGGTGGCCTGAAAAAAAAGTTCTAAAATCATAATCGTCGATTGGCATATCTACGTACGCAGTAACAAGATCATAAGTTATTTGGCTCACTTGGACATAAACCTTGTCACCTGCCTGGAGCATTAAGTCAGTACTCCCGTTCGCTTGAGCAACAATACCCGGATCGTGGTCCTCAAACGTTGGATTAAATGTCATCTCCACTCCGTTCCTGATAATTATCAAAGATGCACTGGCTCTATGGTAGTCATAATGGCTAACTGCCGAGCTACTCTTCAGAGTAAAACCAACGCTAACAGAAAAATGATATATACCGTTGAAGGGAACATAAAATACATTGGCTTCAGTTAAATTGCCATTTTCATTAATGGAAATATAGTTACCAGACAGGTCGTATTCCTGAGTTTTAAATTGAAGTTTTACTCCTGTATTAGACGGCAACTCAGCGAATCCATCGATAACTCCTTTTACTCTAAATGCAACATTGGGTGTTGAAGCAGGTTGCTCCCATGTAGCATTACCCTGTGCATCACTTGTCAATACTTTGCCCGCACCGGGAGTTGTATTGCCGCCGGCGATCTTTATTTTTCCGTTTGTTTCAAGAGCATATCCTGTTGTGCTGCTGCCGTATAAAGCTGTACCGGAAGAGGAAAGACCTCTTACTCCAATTCCGTTATTTGAATTACCATATACCCCTTGTGTATTTGCTGTATGTGAAACACCAACAACCCCACTACCTGCTGTACCATTATTTTGACCGTGTACACCAGCCTTGCCTAAAGCTGTATTGGTAACACCCTTTATGCCATAGCCTGTATTGCTGGTGCCGATTACTCCATCACCTGTGGTTGATGTGGCCTCAACACCTGTTCCAGTCCCTGAGTTTTCTATTGAAACAGCTGCCTGTGTATTTGCTGCATTGGTCTGGTATATTTTTAATTGCTCTCCCAAGTGATTTCCGGCGATCTGCACATTGGCAGAAGTGCTGCTGTTGTTAGCAAGTTGAAAGCTGCCTGTTTTTCCAGCACCTTTATTGAAAAGATTCATCAAAGTGTTTGTATTAGCAGGGTTATTATTTTCACCATAAAATGCGGTGCCATTGTCGGCATAAGACCTTATTGATTGCGAACCGGCTCCGTTTGAAAAGGCATAAAGACCCCAACTTCCTTCACCGGTTGTTTTTGCAGTCATGCCTATGCCAAACTGAGCAGAAGAAGAACCTTCAATAGCAGCACCGATTCCCTGGTTGGATACCTCGAAGCCGGGTGTGGCCAGGTTCACTCCTTGTGAATAGGGAAGTGTCAGGCTGCCACTGGTGTTTAAATTTTTCCAATTAGTGCCATCATAGGCCCAGATAGTTTTTGTATCTGTATCAAAAACCAATAGGCCAAGTGCCGGAGATATAATCGCAGAACGCTGTGCAGATGTCATGCGTGGTATAAGAAATCCTTTGTTGATGCTTTTTGCTTCGAATATTGAGCTGCCATGAGCTGTTGTACCATCGGTGTTAACAGCAACACTTTGTGCATTGGTAAAAAATGCAAGAGTAATCATTGAACCAAGGAGTAATAACTTTTTCATTTGAATTTGTTTTAGCATTGGTTAAAATTTTGAGTTTGTTTTATTGACGAATCAAAAATGAAAAAATAAAAAGCCTGACTAAAGTTTATGATGCTGATATGACAAACTTGTAACCTGATGTGATGAGGTTTTAAAACGAAATGTAAAAGAGATAAAGGAGATGTAAAATGCGATCTGACCATGTGCCTGTGAATTCGTTTTATTGCATGCACATTTCGTTTGAAGTTTTGTGCAGTTCAATTCATTTTTAGACACATCACCCCCCCAAAACTTGTGTAGCCCGGTTGTTTTAGTTAGTTTTCCATTAGCCAAAAATTTATCCTGCACTTGAGAAAGTATTTTTTAATATCAGTATGCCTGTTCGCATTTTTTAAGTTGTTCTCCCAGTCGTCGGGGTTTATTTTTCACAACATAGG
>JAKFDY010000272.1:0-15430 GCA_036675885.1 Lacibacter sp.
TGAGGCTGTTTGTTATAAACTGAGTTGTATACCAGTTTATGTTCATGGTGGTTGTATTCATAGGTTCGTAATAAAATGATTCCTGGTGGTGAAAGATGATTTTAATTGGCGCTAATATAAATATTAAAACACAAGAATTTTACTTTTTTAATAGGTGTGTTTTCCCCGTGTTTTTTACAAGGGTTACTAACCTTTATTTCAGTAAGAAAACATTTTTTCTGATGCGTGAAGACAAAAGCGAACAGCCTGAAAAAGATACATTCACGACAGTTTATTTTCTGAACTACAAGAAATACGGCAACTTGATTTTTTACAGTGAACTTAAATTTGGAAAAGACGACAAGTGGCAAACAGGAAAAATCACAAAGTTGCTGGTAAACGAAAAAATTACTGATAGCGATTTTAGTAAGTAATGATCTTGTTTAAAATATAACTCATCCATCAGTTCAAATCAATTAAAAATGAAAATTACTTCGCTGTTCTTATCTGTTGCATTATTCCTCGTACTTGCCAACTGCAACGCCCAAACCTTTGAAGTGCCGGCTAATTATCAATTAAACGAGGCAACTGATTATGCCAAATATGAAAAAGATATGATTGCAGCTGCCAAATGGTTATTAGAGACCCCTTTTAATGAACAAACTGTAAAACGACAGGAAGTATCTGCATTTGTATTACGGTGGGTTAACGGAAGCCCAACAGTAAACGTAGAAATCAATGAAACTTTACTTGATTTTAATAAAAAGAACGAGGGAATGCTCGTGCTATACATGGCAGCTTCTGCACGTTTTGTTTTGGAAAACAATTACAGTAAAGACATGCGTGCCAAACATCGTGCAGCAATTGGCGATATGATTACAGCATACAAATCGGGCAACGGAATAAAGAAAGATAAAAAAATGGATAAGCTCATCAAAATGCAGGAAGAGGGCAGGTTAGACGAATGGCTTGATACAAATCTTAAAATAAACCCACATAAATAAAAAACAGAAAACAATGATTTCAACTAAGCCGAACGATAAACGGGCAAAAGCAGCTATTCTGCTCATATACATTGTAATGGTTCTTGATGTGTTAACCCTGGGCTCAGGATTCATGCAGTATCAATTACTTGATGGGGCATTAACCGTGGGCATTGATACAGATGCAGCAAGCGCCAACGATTTGCGTGAGCAAGTAATCGGAATTCTTTACATGATCATATATATTGTTTCTGTTGTAACATTTATCATGTGGTTCAGGCGGGCTTATTATAATCTGCACCAGCATGTGCGTCCTTTACTGTTCAGTGAAGGCTGGGCAGCAGGAAGTTGGTTTGTTCCTTTTCTCAACCTCTTCAGACCATACCAGATAATGAAAGAACTCTACACAGAAACAAAGCATCTGCTCGCAAGAAAAGAGCTGAGTTATTCCGAACAGTTTACCACACGTTATCTTGGTATTTGGTGGGCGTTTTGGATTGTTACCAGTTTTTTAGGACAGTTTGTGTTCCGTTATTCCCTGCGGGCAGACACTGTTGAAGAGTTGATGACGACTACGATTGCGGGTATGGCTGAAAGTGTTCTCAATATCCCACTTGGATTTCTGGCAGTTAAAATAATAAAGGATTATTCAGCCATGGAACCTCTTGTAGCAAGAGCAGGAGAAAATATAGAAACAGTTACTGAAACCGGCGATTACTTAACTGCCTGGGCTGAAACCGGTACCGGCATAGCAGAGTAACAGTGGCCGCCAAACTAAAAGCTGCCGGCTATTATCAATAACATACTAAAAACAACAAGGCCTCACAATTGTGAGGCCTTGTTTAAATAAGGGCAATATATTAAAATTAATATCTGTTCTTATTATAGCTGTTGCCATTGTTGTAACCACCACCGCTGCGTGCAGGACGATCTTCTTTTGGCTTAGCTTCTACTACTTTAATAGCACGACCTTCAACAGTTGCGCCATCGAGTTCAGCGATTGCTTTTTTAGAAGCAGCATCATCACTCATTTCAACGAAACCGAAACCACGTGAGCGGCCGCTTTCTCTGTCGTTAATGATTTTTGCTGAAGTTACTTCTCCGTAAGGAGTAAAAAATTCTCTTAAGTCTTCATCTTGTACGTTGAAGCTCAAGTTTGAAACATAAATGTTCATGTTCTTGTTATAATTAAAATTGAAAATGCTTGAGGCACAAGAAGTAAAAAACTAACTAAGATGCAGATTACTAAGCAGACTAATTAACTATACTGATGCGAGACTCAAATTAACTATGCAAATATAGGGGGTTCTTTTCATGTGAAGCATTAAATCTTTCACCTGCATGCATAGCACAGCAGGCATGCAGCAACAGAACTGCATCTTAAACCCACACAATAACAAACTAACTGCCGCAGGCTAAACCTGTTACAACTTAACCTGCAGCAATTGTTAATTTAATAAATGCCGGAGTGAAATTTCTTTTAAATAAGGTTCCAGCGGGGCGGTGCCACCAAACACACGGTATTCGGTAACCGACCGGTTTGTAACACTGCACCATGTTTCTACATAATAACCACCTAACTGAAAAAGAAAAACCAGGCTGCTTTGCTGTTTACGCTTTGCAACAAGTACGCCCCGGTGCAAAACTGTGTGCTGCTTTTCCACTTCGCCTAACAAGATAAATTCAGAAAGCTTCATCGTACAATTGTTTAAAAGTGTGAACTGATAAATACAATACTGACGCTAACGATACTAACTTGACTAAACTGACTGTAATACTGATGCTGAAACTGAGCACTCACCGGCAACATTGTAACAAATTTCTGTGAGGCAGTTGCTTGCCGGTTTATTTAGAGACATGGTGAAGATAAGGAATCCAAAAAACAAAATCCAAAATCAAAATCCAAAAGACAAGATCCAAAAACCAAGGCACAGGGAACAAGGTGCAAGGTACAAGAAGGAAAATCCAAAACCCAAGGAACAAGGCACAAGAGCCAAAACCCAATAAACAAAATCCAAAAAACAAGATTGTTTATTATAATTCGGCGGTCGTTGTTGTACATAAAGTTAACCGTCGTTTTGTAGGTTTGTTTGATAACCTCAATTTCAGAAACAACAATCAATACATAAGAAATCTGCTATGAACAGAAAACACAAATCCTTGTTGCCGGGTATTGCTTTTGTCGTTTTATCAGTATTACAGCTAGCTGCCATTAACGCTTTTGCTCAGGCTCCGGGTCAGCCACCAAGACCATCACTGCCGCCCATACCCATAAAAGGCGATACCACTCACACACTTTCTAAACATTTTATCGCCGCCTCCGCCGCCAAAAAAACACCCAATGCTAAAGGATTCATTCAACGTTGGCTGGTGCTTGAACCTGTGAAGAAAGACATTGCCCGGAATAATATATTCACCGACAATTATCTCAGAACAGCTTTTTCAACAGATAATTTTTCCAACGATTACAACACGTTTCCTAAAAATGGCGACATGGTAAAACTGGGAAACCAGGAACTGAAATGGTATGCATTAGAAAGCAAGACATTCAACTTTAATTTATACCATTTTACCTACGCCATAAACAAGCCGACTTACGGCATACTTGTTTGGCTTGTCACCGTTATCGATAGCCCGGAAGAAATGAAAAATGTGAGGATGACTGCAGGATGTAATTCAGGAAGTATGTGGTGGTTGAATGGCCAGGAAGTACTTATGCTTTCAGGCGACAGGGATATGATTGTGGATAATGTTACCTCGTCCCGTTTAACGCTTAAAAAGGGAAAGAACATCATACGTGGTGCAGTAATAAACGGCCCCGGTATGGCTAATTTCTGTGTTCGATTTTTAGACGAAAAAGGATTGCCAATAAAAAACTTCACAATCAGTTACCAATAACATTTGGCCGTCAGTTCAAGCTATCAATTATTCCGAAATCATTATTATGAAACGAATGAAAATAATTATAACTGCATTCTTAGCAGTACTCACACAAACAGCATCAGCACAGGTAGGAAAACCATTTATCCATGATCCGTCAACCATTGTTGAATGTGAAGGAAAGTATTACACATTTGGCACCGGCGGTGGAGGATTAATATCAGAAGATGGTTGGACATGGTATGGCGGTGCAGTACGTCCGGGTGGTGGCGCAGCTCCTGATGCCATAAAAATTGGCGACCGCTATCTTGTAATATATGGAGCAACCGGTGGCTCAAGTAATCACAAAGGCGCCATTCTTACCATGTGGAATAAAACATTGGATCCAACATCACCCGACTTTAAATATTCTGAACCAATTGTAGTGGCTACCTCTGATGGTTATGAAGAAAATGACGCCATCGATCCGGGTGTTATGTTAGATCCTGTTACAGGACGCCTTTGGCTGACATACGGTACTTATTTTGGATTCACCCGTCTTATTGAATTGGATCCCAAAACCGGGAAACTCAGAGAGGGTAATAAACCGGTTGATGTAGCCATTGTATGTGAAGCTTCCACTTTAGTTTATCGTGACGGTTGGTATTACCTGCTTGCCACGCATGGCAGTTGTTGCGATGGCGCCAACTCTACCTATAACGTAGTGGTGGGCCGTTCAAAACAAATAACAGGTCCTTACCTTGATAATGTGGGAAGAAGTATGTTAGAAGGTGGCGGCAAAATGGTGGTTGCTACCCGTGGCGGGTTAATAGGCCCGGGGCATTTCGGGCATATGATCCTGGAGAAAGGAGTTGAAAAAATGTCGTTGCATTATGAAGCAGATATGGAGCAGGGGGGCCGCAGCGTATTAGGCATACTTCCGGTGGTTTGGAAAGATGGATGGCCTGTGGCAGGAGAGAAGTTTAAAGAAGGTACTTATGAAATTGAATCGGTAAGGAGAGGATATGCGTTAGAGCTGGCAGTTGATTTTACACGTATGGCAGGTGGCCCTCGTGGATTTGGCCAGCCCAACAACGAACCAATAAAACCCGTTGTGCCACAAGTACTGGCCGATGTAATAAAAAACTGGCCAACAGGAAATATTAATCTGAGAATAGGTGATTATATGTCACGCCCGCATCAGAAATGGACCATTACAGATGCCCCTGATACAACCGGGTATTTAGGCGGACCTTATTATAAAATTGTACTTGCTGGTACAGACCGCACATTAGCAGCAACTGCCGATGCAGAAGTAATAACAGTACCTGCATTTACAGGTGCCCCTGAACAATTATGGCGCATCGATCAGCTCACTGATGGCACTTACAGAATAATGCCCAATATCGTTCCCAATTCTGGAAAGAAGTTAGCATTGGTCTCTTCCGGAGACAGCACACCAACACTTGCAGAATTTGATTTTACCAGTGATAATTCTAAATGGAATTTTAAGATTCATTAAATACAAGGTACAAGGAGCAAGGCACTACAAAATATACAACAATTCGTTCAGCATCGTTATACAGACAAGGAGCAAGCCCCAATAACGACCCCAAAAAAACTTTATTTTGACAAAGACTGCAAAGAGGTGTATTTGTGGGACAAAGACAATATAATTGATACTGTCAAGGGACCTTTGACAGTCAATAAAGATAATTGGTATTTGTTTTCAAGCAGAGACGCACATACAGAAATTTATATGTTTATTGACAAGTCCGGTGACAGGCATTTTCATGAGATTTCTGGTAAATCAGGACTTACTAATTTTTGACAATACAAAATACGACCGAATAACATTGCGTTACCACAACATGCAACTTGTGCGCAAGCTGAAAACAAATGAAAAGAAGTAAAATAATATTGATTATGGCGACAACAGGAATTTTTTCCTGTGAGCAAGGCAGTAAATCAACGCCAGATACCGTTAGTAAAGAAACTTTGAATTCGACAGAGAATGTTCAACGTAAAAAATCAACTTAAAAGAACCACCTAAATTTGCAAATCTTAATTAATTGAATAACACAAAACAAAAAAACAAAATGAGTTTAACGAAAACAATTACAAACAGCGTTGATTACAATATTTGGGTAACAGAACAATTAGTAAACTGGTTACAAAATTTCCCGGAAGAATTACTGCAAAAGGAATGTTCATCGAGTTTTAACAGTATAGCAAAAACGCTGAAACATATCAGCGATACTCAATTGTATTGGTCGTCAATGATTCGTGGAACAGCAACACCGGAATTTGATTACATTGCCACGAACGTGGATAGTAAAACTGAAATGGAAAATCTGGTAAATGAAGCTAAACTGTTGGCGGCTTATGTAAAGGAGAACAACGAAGCAATGCGTGAACAGCATTTAATAGAATCAGAATGGTTCTCATCAAATTTTCCCAAGTATGAATACTTACAACATTTGATTATTCACACAACCTACCATCGTGGTCAAATTGTAACGATCGGGCATCATGTAGGTGTCTCAAAAGCGCCTATGATGGATTATAATTTCTGGAATGTTATGAACCAACAAAATACATAACAACCACCTTTCCGGCGTAAGTGTTCCGCCTCAGCGGATCACTTGATGCTTACTGATTTCGTTCACAGGCGGGTCTGGTGAAGTCGACCGTATGATAAGAAAAATAGATTAAGCACGGCGAGTCAATTTCAGGAGCCACGCATACGAATAAAGAATCAACTGCAGATGATTCTTATAAAGGCGAAACAAAAGCTAACTGACTATGCAAGGTTTCCATTCTTTTTATATCTTGTACAGTAATCAAAAAAAAACATACAATGAAGCGCCTTGCCTGCCTGACTATTCTGAGCCTTTTTACGGGTTATCATGTTTACTCACAAACCTATAAAAATACAATTCCTCTCTTTGCCCCCGAAAATAAAGCCGATTGGTATGTGTTTATAGAAGGCGCAGGCAAAAACAAAGATTCGCTTGGCGTTTTTCAGGTGAAAAACGGGATGATCTATGCATCAGGAGAGAAGTTTGGCTATATCGGCACCGAAAAATCCTACAGCAATTTTTATCTCACCCTTGAGTTTAAATGGGGAACTAAAAAATATGCTCCACGCCTGAATGAAAAACGGGATGCAGGAATATTGTACCATGCTATTATATACAATGGCGATAAGATATGGCCAAGATCGTTAGAATGCCAGATCCAGGAAGGCGACTGTGGCGATATCTGGTTAATAGATTCGGCTTCCATTACCCATGCAGATACAATAACGCCAAAACGTAATTACCACCGGGTAATAAAATCAAAGGATGCAGAAAAACCCACGGGAGAATGGAACAAGGTGGAGGTAATTGTAAAAGGCGGAAACATTACTTACCTCGTAAATGGCCAGGTAGTGAACGAAGCGAAAAACTCAAGCCTTGTTGCCGGACGCATATTACTGCAATCAGAAGGTGCCGAAATTTATTACAGGAATGTGAGGCTGCAGGAATTATAAAAACATACTCCTTTTTTAGCTGTGGCTTTGCTGCTGTTGAAACAACAGTGGTAAAGCCATTCGTTTATTCATCAGCTGCACTTTTAATTATTGTTGAAATCATTTTAAATTTTTCATATGCATTGATGGAGTAGGGCGCATTTACCGGTACTACAATTCCGTCTCCCACATTGAGCTGGTATTTTTTTCCATTGATGATCACTTCGGCTGCGCCGTCTATTATCTGGATGTAGGTGTCATACGGTGATTTTTTTTCGGCCAGTTCTTCATCTGCAGCAAATGAAGTGATCGTAACATTTCCTGAAGTTTTTTTTATAATCGTTTTGCTCACTACAGCGTTGGGCATATACTCAATAATTTCAACAATAATATGCACTTTTGATTTTTCTATTTCATGAGCTGCCTGGTTTTGTTGGGCGGCTGTGTCAGCAGGATTATTTTTATCTTTTTCCATTACACTTTTTGATTGAATTGGTTCACATTCACAAATTCTCAAGAGCCACAAGCCTCTTATGCTTCATGTTTTTAAAGTGGGTAGGGGTTAAGCCCGTAATTTTTTTAAACTGAATTGATAAGTGTGCTACACTGCTGTAGTGAAGCTTCCATGCTATTTCAGACAGCGTAAGTTTTTCATACGTCATTAATTCTTTTACCCGTTCTATTTTATGAGTCATGATGAAATGCTGGATAGACATCCCTTTTACTTCTGAAAAAAGGTTGGCAAGATAAGTGTAACTGTAATTCAACTTTTCGCTCAGGTAATATGAAAATTTTATGTTGGGCAGTTCATCAGAGTAATGAACCATCTCAATAATTACCATTTTTATTTTTTCAACAAGAATGCTTTTCTTGTCTTCCAGTAACTCAAGACCATATTTTAATAATTCAGACCTTAGTTGCTCACGTTTTGCTTCAGAAAGCTTACCGATGATTTCCACTTCTCCTAATTCAACTGTGGAATAATTCAACCGGAGATTTTCCAAAACTGCTTTCACTACAATTTTGCAGCGAATGCTCACCATGTTTTTAATATGGAGTTTTGTTTTTTCAAGGTCGCTAGTTTTTTCAGGGAGTTGTGTTGCCGGATGTGCCAGCCTCATTTGCAGTTCAGAAATATTTTCTCTTATCCTGTAATTCCCAACCGGGGGTTGAACCTGCGTTTCTGAATAGCGAAAATTTCTTACTTGCTTTGCAAACAAGTTGGTGTTAGAACTGGTTGCTCTTTTCATCGCCTAAATATTTCAGGAAACCTAAGATAGGCAGCCATTAAAAACTAAAGTATGATCTTCATCATGGGGGTTTAATGATAAATTCGTTTAGCCCTGGTTGCCGTACTGAGCTTTGCCGGAGTGGCACCAGCAGCGGGATGAAGGGATGGATTAAACACGGCTAATACCTTACTGGAATCTCCCCATGAAGACAAGGTTTCCAGGTCTGAAAAAGCCAATGCCAATTTATTGATTTACAGGATTTGTTATTTCAACTGGCGTAAGAAAGGTACTTTTCTGACAATAATAGTAATGCCTGTAAAATTTCCTTAACCAATAGGATAACGGATTACTATTTTTAAGAACCGAAAAATGATGGGCAAACACATTGGCAAAATGCTTGCGGAAGAATAACGTCAATGTTGGGTACAGCTTTTACTAAAAACAGCGGACGAAGTTGGGGGAAACAGGTGGACCCAATAACCCAGGCGAAAATTAAAAACAGAACTACTGGCAAAGCAATAAACCTTTAGCATCAGCAGCCATTACCTGTCGATATAAAAATTCCCAATTCATTAAAACAAAATAGCATGAGAAAACTGATTGCAGCAATGAATATGACACTTGACGGTTTTTGCGATCACACAGCCATGATTGCAGATGATGAAATACATGAACATTACCGTGAATTGTTAAGTAACGCAGGTGCAGTTTTATATGGACGGGTAACCTATCAACTGATGGAATTTTGGCGAACTGTAGCAGAAAACCCTACCGGCAACAAAGCAATGGATGATTTTGCAGCAGAGATCGACAATGTTACAAAGATTGTTTATTCCCGAACGCTGCAACATGTTGACTGGAGGAATACAATATTGAAAAACGAAATCATCAAAGAAGAAATTTCAGAACTTAAACAGCAAACGGGTAAAAATATTTATGCTGGCAGCCCGGGTTTAATAACAGCCTTAACACAACTTGGCCTGGTTGATGAATACCAGCTTGCCGTTCATCCAACTATTTTAGGAAGCGGGTTGACCTTATTTAAGAATATCAGCGAAAGAGTTGATCTTAAGCTCCTGAAAACAAAAACTTTTGGTTGTGGCGCAATCGTTCTTTACTATGAGCGGAGCCCCAAATAGCGAAAGGATTTATGTAATTAGATAATTGTAAATCCGTCGCCCCAGAACAAACAGTGGGTGAAATTAAAAAATCAAGAAACAATAACTTTTTAACAGAAATTATACGCTCGCCGGAATTTTAAAAGACGATCTTTTGTTTCAAAATTTCTGAACATATGAGGAACAAACTATTTTCTTTTCTAGCAGTAGCTGGATTATTTGCTTATCAATCGAAAACTTTTGCTCAAACAGCTAACTACACAGGAACCTGGATATTGAATCTTGAAAAAAGTAAATTAGAGCACCGGCCCAAAGGTTTAACAGGCAGTATATTTATCATAAAGCAGGAGGGCGACAAATTCAGCTTAACAAGGTATCACGTGTTTGGCGACAGGAAAAAGAAAATAAGTTTCAAGATGGTTGCTGATGGAAAGACAAGAACAGTGAAACTGTTATTTAATGGCAAATTAGAACAGAAAGAAAACAGTTTGCTGGCAACACTATGGAGAAAGAATTTTTCGAATATCGTTAATTACAAATTCGGGAATAGTGAAAATGAATTTATTGCTGACGAAATATTTACAGGAAGGCCACAGAACCATCATAATATCTGGGTTTTTGACAGAGAAGTTCCCAAATAACTGAAGCCTCAGTAACAATAAATAACAATCTCTTGTTTTTCTTGAGAAAAACAAGAGATGTTTTTAGTGTTCATTCTTTTGATCTTTTTTGTGTTCAGCATTTTAACCAGCATCGAAAGCCCTGGTATTGAAGCCGGTTTGCCCACACCTTATGTAAGTATATGGGAGCCATCAATATTGGAGCGTATATGCTTTGGGTAATTGTATTTGCCAATCTGTTGCTGAAAAGAAGGGCTGCTGTGGCCTGATTTGTTTACTTCCTGTATTAGCCCGGTAGCGTTAAAATATTTTCCTTTCCTTTATTTAAGTTCGTTAAAAGTTTAATTTTAGAACTAATGAAACGAACCATATTAACAATCACTCTAATTACAACGTCATTTCTATTAGGGTTTGCTTTTAACGCAATCATCACTCACAATCATAAAAAAGTAAAAATGAAAAAGGTAACAGGAATAGGAGGTGTCTTTTTTAAATGTAAAGACCCCAATGCAATTAACGAATGGTACAAAACACATCTTGGGTTTGAAACAAGTCCATATGGTACAAGCTTTGAATGGCGGCAAATTGATGACGGCACAAAAAAGGGGCTCACCCAGTGGAATCCTTTTGCAGAGAATACAAAATACTTTGAGCCGTCAACAAAGGACTTTATGATAAACTACAGAGTAGAAAATTTAGAAGCGTTGGTTGAAGAATTAAGAAAAGAAAACGTAACTATCATTGACAAAATTGAAACATATGATTATGGAAAATTTGTTCATATTTTAGATATTGAAGGAAATAAAATTCAGTTGTGGGAGCCTGTTGATTAGGAGTTGATTAAGTTGTTGATGGACGGCCGAAATGAATCACTTAAAAACGCCTGTTTAAACTTACATGACTAAAACAGAAATTTCCGGTATTGCGCCATTCTTTATTGTAAAGAATGTTCCCGCTGCACTGAAGTTTTATCACGAATGTCTCGGATTTGACATTACGTTTCAGGGACCAAGTGATGATGATATTTTTTTTGGTATTGTGCAGCGGGGAGGAGCGATGATCATGATGAAGGATATTGGTGTTGATCCTGTACCAAACTATACAAGAGATTTCAAAAAAGGCATTGCACGCTGGGATGCTTACCTGCATGTGCCCGATCCTGATGCACTTGCGGCAGAATTTTTGTTACGCAATGTTGAGTTTTTTCAGCCACTCGGCAACAACGATGATAGTTTGCGTGGGTTTGAAGTGAAGGACGCTGATGGGTATCTGTTGTACTTTGGGCGTCCGCGGGAAAGATCATGAACAAAACATTACTTGTAATGATTGACCTGGCATTATCAGCAGGCTTTTCTTACATTCGAATATGAGTGAGGCAAAATATCATACCGGGTTCAGGCGTTTGGGCGCTTCAATTATCGATAGTATTATTTTCACACCATTGCTTCTGGCAGATCTTTGGGTGCTGAACCAGACAGACAATGTGTGGATCGTTTTTGCATGGACAGTTTTTAACGCTTCCCTCTATTGTTTATACAGCATCTTTTTTCATTACAAATTCGGCCGCACAATTGGTAAGTGGGTGCTGCGGATAAAAGTGCTCGACATCAGCGAAACAAAATTACTCAGCCTCAAACAAGCCATTCTGCGTGATTCGCTGTTTTTAGTGATTCAGCTCATCGGCTTGCTGTATTTCCTGTACATAGTTGCAAAGACAGGCAATCTTGATATTATCATTATGGACTACCGCAATTTTATTGACTATAGTTTTCTTGGCTGGATGGCATTGGAACTGCTCTCGATGTTAACCAACGAAAAACGAAGAGCCATTCATGATTGGCTGGCGGGATCGGTGGTTATTGTTGCAAAAGCGCAGGAATAAACTAATAGAAATACTTATTCTTAAAAATAAAAAAATGAAAAACATCATCATCATCCTGCTTTGCCTAACTTCTTTTAATACTTACGGACAAGAGATCATCACTGAATTTGATGGACACAAGTGGGAAGCTCCCTACAATCTGCCGATACCAAAAGACTGGACCATTGAACGGTTTCTTATACCAATCAGCTTTGCTCCGCAAATTCCATATAAGGGAGTTGAAGATATTCGTTTTACTCCGGGTTGGGCAAATGTAAAAAGTGATGAATACTGGACTTATGCTTTTTTGTGGTACTTAGATGGCCGGCCAAAGACAGACGCAAACATAATAGCGGAGAACTTAAAGACTTATTACACAGGATTGCTAAAGGTGAATACAGATAGTGCAAGAGCGGCAACAGAAAAACCAATACCTGTAGCAACGTCTTTCAAGAAAATAACAACAGCTAAAGGCGATCTGGAAACTTATACAGGATCAATAGAAATGCTGGATTATATGCAGCGGAAACCGATCACGCTTAATTGCATTGTTCATTTGAAAGTTTGTGCAGAGGATAATAAAACAATTTTGTTCTATGAATTATCACCCAAACCTTTTGCACATAATAATTGGTTAGCGCTTAGTAAACTCTGGTCAGACTTTAACTGCAAAAAAGAGTAGATCTGAAAATAATCTTATTAAACTATCGCTTCCTTGTTATACCTGTTTCTGTATTCCAATGGCGACATGCCCGTGATTTTTCGAAACACTTCACGAAATGCTTTTACATCGTTATAACCAACTTCGTACATCACTTCATTAATTGTTTTACGGCTTGTTTCAAATGCTTTCTTTGCCGATTCAATTTTTACACGCTGCGAATATTCAACAGGTGTGTTGCCGGTTGCTTTAATAAATCTCCTGTCGAAGTTTCTGCGGCCAACAGAAAAGATAGATGATAACTGTTCAATCGATATTTTTTCGTGCAGGTTATTTTCAATATAAGCCTGCGCTTCTTTCACCATTTCATCGCCATGCGATTTCTGTCCGGTAAAAATGGTAAATGCCGATTGGCTTTGCCTGTCCATTTCAATTTGAAATATTTTAGAACAGAAAATGGCAGTTTGCCTGTCGTAATATTTTTCTACTAAGTATAGTAACAGGTTGAGGAATGAATAAGCGCCGCCATTGGTATAAATGCCATGCTCATCGGTAATCAGTTGATCGGGCTGAAGATTCACATTGGGGAATAATGTTCTGAATGTATCTGCAGCCGACCAATGTGTGGAGCAGTTTTTCCCATCGAGCAAACCAGCAGATGCCAGCATAAATGTACCCGTACACATGCTTGCAATTTCAGCACCGGCTTTGTATTGTTGTTCGATCCACTCGATCAACAGTTTGTTTCCTTTAACAGCTGTATGATAATCACGAACCAAAGAAGGAATGATGATGAGATTTGTTTTGTTGATGTTCGAAATGTTTACATGCGTTGCAACAGTGAGCAACCCATTATCAAACTCTGCTTTTTCTGACACACCTGCCAATTCAATCTTATACAATTCCTTTGTGCCATTTTTCTTTCCTGCAATAGTTTGCGACCAATAACCATTGGCTCTTAAAAACATTTCGTATGAGCCAACAATGCAGGCAACACTGCTGAGGCTGGTTTGTCCATCGGGAACAAGTATGGTGATATGTTTCATGGAAATTATTTTATCAAAGATAAAAAGATCGGCTGTCCAAATCAACCTGCTAAAAAGTCCATTTGCCACCCCAGCCAACTTAGGTTTAGACAATACCTTTGTTTAGAACGATCAAAAGCAAAACCAATGATGCGAAAAACAACTATGTTTCTTCTTTTCATAATCATATTGAGCGCTTGCCAAAATGATCGTCAGCAAAAACATCTTATTCATCAAAAAAACAAAACAATGGCAACAACAGATTTTACAACAACTATCGTGGTTGATCAAACCCCGGAACAGGTATTCAATGCAGTGAATAATGTTCGTGGATGGTGGTCGGAAGAAATTGAAGGCAGCACAGACAAACTGAATGCTGTGTTTGATTATCATTATGAAGATGTACATCGCTGCAAAATGCAGATCATTGAATTTGTTCCAAACAAGAAAGTGGTTTGGCTGGTGCAGGAAAATTATTTCAAGTTCACAAAAGACAAAACTGAGTGGACGGGTACAAAGGTTATTTTCGATATTAATGAAAAAGAGGGTAAAACAGAATTACGTTTCACTCATCTTGGTTTGGTTCCCGAATATGAATGTTTTGAAGTATGCCGTGATGCATGGAGCACTTACGTGAAGAAAAGTTTGCAAAGTCTAATCACAACAGGTAAAGGTTATCCAAACGGCAAAGGCAAACCTCAAACTGAAAAAGAAAAAGAACTCAGCGCAGCCAAAGGGTAGTGCTGCCGGGTTATAGTAAATAAATAATTCATCATTAACGGGTTATAGTAAATAAATAATTCATCATTAAATAGTAATAACATGAACTCACAGGATTACCGTACAAGTATAACGGTTGATCAAGCAGCAAAAGAAGCATTCAATGCGGTGAATGATATTTGCGGATGGTGGTCAACCGATTTTGAAGGAAGTTCAGCTAAACAGGATGATGTGTTCACCGTTCGTTTTGGCGATACATTTATCACTATGCGCATCACTGAATTAATTCCTTACAGCAAGATCGTTTGGAAGGTGATTGATTCATGGAAGCATTGGATGAAAAGCAATAACACCGAATGGATTGGTACATCGATCATGTTTGAAATTGCTGAAGAAAAGAACAAAACCAACATACACTTTACCCATATTGGTTTAGTACCGCCACTTGATTGTTTTGATGTGTGCTCAGATGCCTGGAGTGGTTATATCAATAATAGTTTGCGTAACCTTATTGAAACAGGTAAAGGGAAACCAACTCAAAAGGAAAATAAAACAGCTGCAACGGTGGGTTTGTAAGTCTTTTACCAGGCTTAAACGCATATAGGAACTGCCGGTTGTTTTTCCTACCTTGTATAGAAATACTATTTGTATGAATCAGTATAGATGTTTGCCTGCCTTATTCCTTCTTTCTTTACTTACTGCATGTGGTAATGGACTGGAAGAAGGAAATGCAGTAGCGCCTGCAACAACAACTCCTCCACCTGTTACTATACAACCGGCAAAACCACAACAAACAGCCCCTGCTGCCACAAGTACAGCCGGATTAAACCCTGCCCATGGCCAACCCGGTCATCGTTG
>JAKFDY010000273.1:0-4217 GCA_036675885.1 Lacibacter sp.
TTCTTTCGTAAAAACCTGAATGATAAATCAACGCTTTTTCACAGCTTAGTAAACAATATGATGAACCAAAAACCAGTTTTAATTCACCAATTAAATCAGGGGTAATTTAAAGCCAATTTCTAACAACTTATCCTCCAGGGTATACAATTAAAGAGTGTAAAAATGAAAAAACGTTATCAACTGGGTGTAGGTAAATAAAAATGCCGCATCGCTTTGCTGTTGCTTCGCACTGCTTCACATTTGCATTGTTATATGCAAAATGCAGTTGACTATAAAGCCTTATGTGAGCAAAAAGATGCGCTCATCGAACAACTGCAATTCACCGTTGCATCAATGCAACATCAACTGGACAATTTAAAAAAGCTCATCTATGGCAGCCGCCACGAACGATTTATTCCATCGAACAATAATCCTTCACAACTGGCTTTAGCTATACAGGTCGACGAAGCAGCGCAGTGCAACATTACTTCTGTAAAAAAGATAGAGTATACCAAGGTAAAAACAGAAGTTACAAAAACACAACATCCCGGCCGTCATAAGCTTCCTGAACATTTGCAGCGTAAAGAAATCATCATTGCACCCACGGAAAATACAGAAGGGCTAAAAAAGATTGGTGAAGAAGTAACCGAAGAGCTGGACTACGAGCCGGGTAAGCTTTTTGTCAACAAATATGTGCGTCCCAAATATGCAAAGCCTGGTAATGAAGGAGTAATCATAGCACCGATGATTGAAAGACCATTGCCCAAAGCTATTGCCGGTGCAGGATTACTGGCTCAGATGGTGATTGATAAATATGTGGATCATTTGCCATTGTATCGCCAGATGGAACGTTTTAAAAGAGAAGGGGTGAATATACCATACAGCACTCTTACTGATAATATAAGCAGCACCTGCACACTTATCAAGCCACTCGGCGATGCATTGGTGAAAATAATTTTACAAACTGATTACCTGCATGCCGATGAAACGCCCATCAAAGTATTAGATAAGGATAAAAAAGGAGAAACGCACCGTGGCTATTTATGGGTCTATCACAATAGCATTGAACGATTGGTGTTGTTTGACTATCAGCGGGGCCGTGGCAGAGAAGGCCCGCAGGAAATACTCAAAGAGTTTAAAGGTCATTTGCAAGCCGATGGATACAATGTATATGACTTGTTTAAAAAGGAAGAAGGTATAACCGTGATGCACTGCATGGCGCATGCAAGACGCTACTTTTTTGATGCTTTGCAAAATGATAAAGCCAGAGCAGAATATGCATTGCAACAGTTTGGATTGTTGTATGCCATTGAATGCAAGGCCAAAGATGAGTCATTACTGCCGGCAGAAGTTTTACAATTACGCATGGCCCAGGCCATCCCCATATTGGAAGCTTTGGGTAAGTGGATGAAAGACGAGTATGTAAAAGTGTTGCCTAAAAGTCCCATTGCAAAAGCATTAGGATATAGCATAGAAAGATGGAATGAACTGATGATATACACCACTGATGGAAGATTAAACATCGACAATAATCCGGTAGAAAACAGCATACGGCCTGTAGCTATAGGAAGAAAGAATTACTTATTTGCAGGCAGTCATGAGGCAGCGCAGCGCTATGCTGTACTCGCTGCTTGGCACCTGCAAGCTGCATGGCATTAATCCCTTTATATGGCTGCGCGATGTGTTGCAACGAATTGCTATGCATCCGATCAACAAAATAGAAGACCTGCTGCCGCAAAACTGGCAGCAACATACATCCAGGCAAAATTAATTTGCTGCTGCATCGCTTTAGAATGTACTTAGACGTTCGGATACGTCGCAAAAATCATAAGTTGCTGCATTGGGGTCGGCAGCTATTATTGTGTTCCAGTTAGTGCGATTGGTTTTTTGAACAAAATATCTTTTTGCCATTTCTTTTCCTAAAATTGCCCAAGGGATTCCGTGAGTATAGATTGTCGGATAGAATTGTGCAATGTCTAATCTTAACTCATATCGCTTATTAAAGGATTTTTCAATAAGCAGAAATTTGAAATTATTTACTGATTCACTTTTTGTTCTAACGGCTCTTATAGCATCGCTTTCTACAGGTGTTGAAGCTGAAAAGTCTGATAGGTTATAGGTATTCCTAATAGTAGTCCAATTTTCTACAACTAACTTACTTAAATCATGATATTGTTTTGGGTTAACTATACCTAATTTGCGTCGTGAGTATAAACCTTTTGCAAGGCTAAATGTTAAGTATTTTGAACTACCATAAACGTCAAAAACGCTTGCATATCGGCGTCTCATGTCATTGTTACTTTCTCCTGGCAAAAGTACTTTCTCTGAATTTTGCAGATTTGTCCATTGGGTAAAGATGTATTGTGCCCTATCTGCAAACGATATAGTATTAAATGGCGGAGGTAGTTCTTTTGGAAAAAATCCTTTTTCTAATATTCTTTTTACGTTCATTCGAAAATTATTAGGGTGCTGAAGAATGGCACATAACACACTAATATACACATCTCCCCCAAATTTCAAACCTTTCATCTATTTGATTTTCATCACTTGCTTTCTGCGCTTTTTAAATTGTGCATTGCACAAAACACTTCCACCAAACATAACCGCCCTCAATCACTTTATAACTGCACACAAACTGCACATAGGCGTTACAGTTAGTGGGTCTTCATCATCCCATACGAATGTCTTTGTCCGTCGTACAAAAGCCTTTGTATTACCATACATAGGTCTTTGTCTCCTGTACAAAGGGCTTTGTAGTATCATACATAGGGCTTCGTCCGCTGTACAAAGGGCTTTGTAGTATCATACATAGGTCTTTGTCCGCTGTACAAAAGGCTATGTAGTATCATACATAGGTCTTTGTCTCCTGTGCAAAGGGCTTTGTAGTATCATCAAACGCTGTTTGTAATTAAAAAAAAACTGAGATTTCCGTAAAAACAGGTAAACGGCTGCCGGGGAGTTTTGCCCCTTTTCTTTGTAGAAAACCACATTTTGCCAAAAAATGGGTTTACAAAAAGGGCCTGTTTTCATTGTACTATACTTTTTTCTGAGATTTTATGCACCCGGTATGTGGTATTCCTGTGCCGGCAGTTGTTTTTTTGTTTTGTGGGGTAATGCCGTGAAAGACACCATATCGCTTTCCCGGTTTTTTTTAACTCTCAAATCCAATTGTTATGACAAAAACTGTCATCAATTTTTCCAGGTATTCCGACGGAACACTGGAGAGCAAGACACACAGCATTATCAGCAGCATGACTGGCAATGCTAATTTCCCTAACCCTGTTCCTGCCATTGCTGATGTGCAGGCTGCTGCCACGGCTTTTGCCACCGCTCTTATAAAAGCGGGTACGGGTAACCGTGTGGATGTGGCCGACAAAAATGCAAAACGGGAAACGCTCACGGGTTCGTTGCGCATACTTGGTACGTATGTAAACATGGTTGCCAATGGCGACCGTACGCAATTGCTCAGTTCGGGGTTCGACATCAGCAAAGAGCCTCAACCTGCAGTGCTTACCAAACCTGAAAACCTGAAGGTTGAAAATGGTTTAAGCAGCGGTCAATTACTTGTAACTGTAAAAGCGGTGAAGGGTGCTTATGCTTATTTGCATGAGTACACTACTGATGCTTCCCTGGCGCCGGGCAGTTGGGTAACTACCAACAGTACTACCAGCCGCCACCTGTTAACTAACCTGCAACCGGGTACTGTTTATTATTGCAGAGTGGGTGCTCTTGGCAGCAACAACCAATTGCTGTACAGCGATGCGGTGAACCGCATGGTGATTTAAGTTTTGGGTGCTTTTGACACATAGGTTTAACAAAGAAACCATCCGCAAGGGTGTTTTTTTTATTGCGTGAAATTGATAACTGTTGGATTTTTTTTTGCCGCATTTATCCCGATAACGATCGGGAGAGAACAGGAGAAAATGAGTTAAGCGCAGAGTGGCCTCTGCGAAATCCTCTGCCATCTTTTTTCTGCGCCAAAATTCTTTTTTCTACGTCTGACGGCTAAGGCCGTGCCGACGAGTTGGATCTTCATCTGTGTTGCTTTGTGTGCAGGTGTGGCCATTTTTTTCTTCTTCGTGCAAATTCGTGCTTTTCGTGGCTCTCTCTTTTCTTCTTTGTGAAAGCACTCTCCGTTTTTTTCAGGATATTTGAGTTCATCATTGTCGGATTTTTTTTTAAATAAAGAAATTCGAGCGGCCGACTCTTTTCAGGGTCGGCCTTGTTTTATGCGTGTT
>JAKFDY010000274.1:0-11288 GCA_036675885.1 Lacibacter sp.
AAAATTTCAGTTACATCATGCGTGCAGAAACACCGGAAGGTTGTTTTTCGTATGATACCATCAACATCCGCATCTTTAAAATTTCGCCTGATATTTTAGTGCCTACCGGTTTTACACCCGATGGCAATAACCTGAATGATGTGTTAACACCCTATCCTGTTGGCATTGCACAATTCCATTACTTCCGTGTATTTAACAGGTGGGGACAGGAAATTTTTGCCACCACAAAAACCAAAGAAGGATGGGATGGCACATTCAAAAGTATTCAGCAAGATCCCGGTGCTTATGTGTGGATGGTGAGTGGTACTGATTATTTGGGAAGAACGATCAGTAAGAAAGGGACGGTGGTGCTGATACGATGAGGGATAGAGTATTGATCAAACCCCTTTGTGAAAAAAAATCACTTGAACCAACTCTATGAAGTCTAAAAATAGAACCATGCGAATCGTCTTCTCCATTCTTATAGCCATAACTTTAAATTCATGTGAATCTCAAGTCTTTACAGAAAAAGAAAAAGAGTTCACAAATAAAATTTCTTCTTTATTGAATGGCGCTTCCGTTAAACTTAAAAAAGGGGTTGTAGCAAGTGCATCGGAAGGAAATTTTTATAAGATTGAAATTTTTATAGATAGTTTGGGAATAGAAAATAGCAATGAAACGAGATTATTATTTGCTCGTTCTATACCTGCTTATCTTTACTTTAAAGAGGACACAGTTGAAAAAGTCAATTATAAGTATTTAGATGTTGTTGTGAACACTAATGGCGAAAAGATAAGTACCCGATATTCTATGAAACAATTATCGCTTGTTGATTCTTGTATAAAAGCAGTAAATGGCTTCATGTATGGATTAAAAGAGCTCAATAAGGATTCGATTACTTCTTATAGCGACCCTCAAATATTCGACAAGATTGAGCTATCTACACTCCTCATTAATCTAAAAACAGCAGAATCAAAAGTGGGTAAAGCATCTGATATTATTTTGAATGGCTTTCGATTTGAAGAAATTGGAGGTAAAACCTACATACACTTCTCTTTATGTTTAAAAAGACAAGGTGGGGATCACATTGTTGACTTATGGACAGACCCATTAACGAAAAAAATCTCCTCATTTGATTTTTAATTTTTTTTCCAGCATTCTATGACAAAGACAAGCAAAATAGTAATCACACTTCCCCAACTGGCGCAAGTGTTCCGCAGGATCACTTGATGCCATTTAAATCAGCCCCGATTGTATCGGGGATTCAACAGCACAATTGCACAAACAACAATTACAGCTGTTCAATCTTCAATAGTCCTTCTTTTCCGGTGACATCCCCACCAGCTTTTGATCAAATTCTCAATTTCAACTATTGCGACATTGCTGAGAAACAAGTCTTCGTACTTTCAATCATATAAATTACATTAATGAAAATCGTTTTTATTTTTCTCACTGTTTTTTTGAGCGTGTTAGATACATCCGGATAACCAAACCAATAAGGCTTGGTTCGTACTTTACGAAACACTTTTTCGTTTCATCAACTCATTAAAAAAACGGTCGATAACAACACCCTCTGTATTGCATCAACCGTTTAACTCCAAAACAAAACTTCAAAAACCATTTTGGCAAGGGCACTTAATAACTTTCGTTAAGGCACATTTACACCGGAAAATTTAATAATGTCAGTAACGGTAAAGTTGCCTGCTGCATCTGATGGCAGAAACGGAGTAAATCCTCCGGGTTTATTGATGAAGGAATCCCCATCACGTTTTAATATCCGCACAAACGTATCTGCAACGATCTTCGCTCCTAACGGCCCAAGTGAATTACCCCCACTTACGACTGCAGCTTCACGCAAACAGTAATACCATAAAGGTGTTTTGCTTAACAGTATGCCTCCGTTTGAATTCAGGAGAGCTACTTCCGCAGCAGATAAACCGCTTTTTAATTGTGCAGGAGTAAGTGGAGCAAGACCAAGTGCAATAGCGGCTGCCTGTCCGCTTGGTAAACCTAAAGCAAGACCTCTGCGCAAATTTCTTGCAGCCAGTATAGACATGATACCACTTCCACCAGGCAAGGTTTCCAAACCATTTGCCAGTACACTATCAATTTTACGGGCCATATTAAACACAGGAACAGGTATACCCGTTTGAAAAAATGCATTGAAATCAACCACCCAATTCGATAATACTGGCAGATTGGGATTCCGTATAAATCCAAATGCATCTGCTAAGGGTTGATTAATAAAATTATGATTGATCCAGTAACGTTCACGTATTAAACTATGCCCAAAACGGTAAGCACCAACTGAAAACTCAACAGGCATACGAAACGGACTGCCAACAGTTGCAGCAACAGACGATAATGAATTTGTTACTGTAGCTGCGCCGCAAATACGTTTTAAAAAATCGTGTATAACAGCCCACTGGTAATGATGTGTCACTATTTTCTTTGCCTCAACAAAAATATCGCCGGTAAACCCTGCCGCAACAACAATATCAACAACTGAATTATGAAACTTCAGCATGGCCGATTGAAACTGGGCAACAAATAAGTTCTCATCATTTCGTGGATCACCAATCACTGCAGTGTTGGTTCCGCTCATGCGGGGCACATCAAAATCAGTTTGTATCTGCATTCCGGCAGCACCACCACCAGCTGTTGAGGGGCCACCTCTTCCTGAATTTCTGTTTACACCCAGTTTTAATTTAATAGCGGTTGACGGACCAGATGAAGGGAACTCATACAGGAAAGGATTTAAAGCAGGGCCACGGCCATACACATTATCCAGGTCCAGCGATGGCGTACGCATATTGTTGATTGAATTGGCATCATTCACCGCATCAATAGTAGAAGATACATCCAATGTAATATCATGATCTACAAATTGTCCGAAATAAGTATAACCTGCGGGTATAATTGAATCAGTGATCGTTGCTTCTCTGTCGGAATTTCCCATTAACTCTCCGAGTTGGTTCAGTAAAGCGATATTCACCACATTAAAATCCATTTTACTTGAAGCCCGTACAGTTGCAGATGTCAGGTATCCGAATCTATCACTGCATAGCGAGAAAACCAATTGAGGTGGAAACCAAGTGAGCGGTATCTTGGCTCCATGAAACCGTTTGGTACTGTCTTTTAGATTCTTGAGTGAAGCCTTGATGTCTTCAGGTAGCTTTGAGATTGGGACAAGAGCATGGGGATTAATCTTCTTAACAGCTGCTGCAAACTTTGTCATGTTTACAGTTGGGTTGATCTTGAGCGTTTTCATTCGCTTTGTCAACTCAGCTAACTCTGTTCTTGTTACTGCAGCAGCAGCAACAGATTTCTTTACTGGTTTTGTACTTTTTGCCATTATAGTTGGTTTAATAATTGCTTACTCTAAACAGTTTTCGGCATCCCTGTCTTACTCTTTTATGGATTTTCAGATCACTCCCTGGGTATGGAATAAAATGCAGGTGCAATTTTGAAAGGGTTATTTTCAAAACAGTTTTATATTGAAGATTTCAGAATAGAGCAGGTGTTTTGTGGGGGTAACAGTTTATCCAGGTTAGTTAAGACGTCGAATTACTATTTTATGCAACAGGTAGCAAGCAGCCTCAACAGCAACAAAGTACAACCTGAAAAAATACCAGTCAATTCCCTATTCGTGGTATATCGGGGAATAAATCCAATTTTGGTTTACCAGTATTACTAAAAATGCCCCAACAGGCTTAAACAGAAGCACTCCTTGTCTTTTCTTAACTTCATTCATACAATGCTGTAAACCATTTGCGGCAAGCACAGGTCAATTATTTATGCAGAATAGAAAAAACGCAACAGCTATTTACTATGCAGCAGTAGCATCTGTGCAACCAGCCGTATTATTGCAGAAATATATTCGTGTAACTAAAACAGGAATATCAATTGATCAAACAGCAATATCCGCACACACAAATTCAGTTTATGTTATTGGCGCAGGCAAAGCCGCAGCCGCTATGGCACAAACTGTTGAATCAATTCTTGGCAATCATATCAAAGTAGGCATTATTGCAACCAAATACGAACATTCATTGCCACTTGAAAAAATAAACTGTATTGAAGCCGCACACCCGGTGCCTGATGAAAACAGTGTGGAAGCAGTTGAACAAACGATCAACTTATTGAAACAAACAAAGGCAGATGATGTAATCATTTGCTTACTCAGTGGTGGCGCTTCTTCACTTTGGGCTGATGCTCCTGATGGTCTCAGCTTGCAAGAACTACAGGAAACATTTCAACTCCTGCTCCGCAGCGGTGCATCAATTGATGAAATGAATTGTGTACGTCGCCATCTCTCACAAATAAAAGGCGGACAGTTATTACGATATGCCCCGCAAGCAAATTGGTTCACATTCATCATATCAGATGTGCCGGGTGATCAATTGCAGGATATTGCCAGCGGGCCAACAACTGCCGATGTAACCACATTTGCAGATGCCATGAATGTCATCAACAAATACCAATTGCAACAGCAATTACCGGCATCCGTTTCACACTACCTGCAAAGAGGAATGAAGGGAGAACTTGCAGACAGCATTAAGCCCGGCGATCCCATACTAAAACAAGTTAGCAATACCATCATTGGCAGCAACAAAACAGCTATTGCTGCCGCCAAACAAAAAGCAGAGGAATTGGGCTACGACGTTATTGCACAGCAAGAATTATTAACCGGCGAAACAGCTGAAGCAGCATCACACATCATACAAAAGGCTACACAGCAACATGCAAACAAACCTGCCTGTTTACTTTTTGGCGGCGAAACAACCGTTACAGTAACAGGTAATGGCAAAGGAGGCCGCAATCAACAGCTTGCCTTGTGTGCATTACAGCATTTAAGAAACAATCATCACAACATTACCCTGCTTTCAGCCGGAACCGATGGCACAGATGGCCCGACAGATGCAGCAGGCGCTTTTGCAGATCATGAGTTACTGAAAGCGGCAGACGAACAACAACTTTCCATCAGTAACGCTATCAACCAGAATGATGCGTATCACTTCTTTGAAAAAGTGAATGGTTTACTAAAAACCGGTGCCACACAAACAAATGTGATGGATATTGTAATTGTATTGCTTGATAAATAAATTCTTGTTTTAACTTTAACCTATCGTAACCGATGAACTGTTGTTGTGAGAAAGGAATAAATCATTAAAAGAAGAATTGTTTATCTATGTCGTTACGCCAGTTTATTGCTTCACGGAAATTTTTACGACACGTTGAATCGCTTACCAATATTGCCACACTGGGCTGGAAAGAGGTTGCAGATTTATTGGGCCTGAACGATGATGTGTTTTATAATCCGAAGCATCGCAAAATTGAAAAGCCTGTAACAGCAATTCTTATTGGCGCTGGGCATCGTGGCACTATCTATGCCGACTATGCTTCACAAAACCCCGATGAATTACAAATTGTAGCTGTAGCAGATAATAATCCTGAACGGAGAAAACGTACAGCACGCACACATAAAATAGCAGCCGACCAATGCTATAAAGACTGGAAAGATGTTTTCATTAAAGAAAAGTTTGCAGATGCAGTTATTATTGCAACACCTGATCAATTGCACACAGCACCTTGCCTGGCAGCATTAGATGCAGGCTATGATGTATTGCTCGAAAAACCAATTGCACCTACTGAAGAAGAATGCAGGCTTATACTTAAGAGAGCAAAAGAGACAGACCGCATTGTGGGTGTTTGTCATGTATTACGTTACTCACCTTATTTCCGTGAATTAAAAGAAGTGATCGACGCAGGGCTTATTGGTGAGATCATCAGCATACAACACATGGAGCCCATTGAGTATGTGCACATGAGTCATTCATATGTACGTGGCAAATGGCGTAACAGTAAAATGGCAGCTCCCATCATTCTTGCAAAATCATCACACGATACTGATATTATCCGTTGGTTGGTAAACAGCCCTGTGCACGATGTGCATTGTTTTGGCAATCTTCGCTGGTTTAAAAATGCCAATGCACCTGAAGGAAGCACTGAACGTTGCACCGATGGTTGTAAAGTGGAAGATAGTTGTGCTTATTCCGCCTTGCAGATCTATTACCGTGATCGTAAACGCACTTATGTATTTGATCTGCCCGAAGATGAAGATGAACAAGGACCGTTTATTTTAGAGCAATTAAAAACAAGTGATTACGGTCGCTGTGTGTACAGGATGGATAATGATCAGCCCGATCATCTCACGGTGAATATGTTGTTTGAAAATGGAACCACTGCAGCTTTCTCCATGGAAGCACATGTATCGTATGAAGGAAGAAAAACCCGTATCATGGGATCGAAGGGCGATATTATTGGCGACATGGAAAGTTTTGTGCTCACCGATTTTAAAACCCGCAAGCAAACTTCCTGGAGCCTTAAAACAGATGCACATGGTGGTGGTGATCATCGCCTGGTGAAAGATTGGGTGCAGGCTGTGTATCAACAAAACAAAGATCTGCTCAGTTCTACTATTGAAGTTTCGGTTGAAAGTCATCTCATGGCTTTTGGTGCTGAACGCAGCCGCCAGAACCGGACCATTGAGGATATTAAGCTTTAAAAAATCAATCGCACCCCGTTCGCTCAATTCAGTTTCTCTGTACATTCACTGCATGAGTAAACTTGTTTTTATTACCGGTGCCACTTCAGGTTTTGGAAAAGCCTGTGCAGAAGTATTTGCAGCCAACAACTGGAATATCATTCTAAATGGTCGCAGGCTCGATCGCTTGCAGGAAATCAAAACACAGTTAGAAGAACAGTATGGCGTAAATATTTTTCTGTTGCCGTTTGATGTGCAACAGAAAGACGAAGTGTTTGTTGCCATCAACAGTTTACCGGAAGACTGGCAGGGTATTGATGTATTGGTGAACAATGCTGGTCTTGCATTAGGTCGTGATCATTTTGATGTAGCAGATATGGAAGATTGGGAGATTATGATCGACACCAATCTGAAAGGGTTGCTGTATGTGAGCCGTGCCGTACTACCGTATATGATCAAACGAAACGCAGGTCATGTGATCAATCTAGGATCAACTGCAGGTAAAGAAGCGTATGAAAACGGCAATGTGTATTGTGCCAGCAAAGCAGCTGTTGACAGTATCAGCAAAGGCATGCGTATTGATCTGTTAAAACATAAAATAAAAGTAACGGCCATTCATCCCGGCGCAGCAGAAACAGAGTTTTCGATGGTGCGTTTTAAGGGCGATGAAGACAAGGCCGTATCAGTATATGCAGGCTATACCCCTCTCTCTGCAAAAGATGTGGCCGATGTAATTTTTTATGCGGCCAGCCTGCCTGCTCATGTGTGCATTAACGACCTTGTTCTCACCTGTACTGCCCAGGCCAATTCTTTTTATACCTATAAGGGATCGTAAGGCTCATTGAGGCACAATTATTGGTATATTCAGCAGGTAAAAATCATAAATAAACATAAGGGGAACTACGTAGTAGTAAAACATAGCATTGAAAAGGCTCCAATATCATAATATATACAGTATCTTGTACTGTAAATCGTACCAAATCCTGCTGAAAAACAGCATTAAAACCCTAATAATCCGTACTAGTATGAAAAACGTATTTTTCATCTGCACATTTGCGTTATTGTGCACATATGCTTCCGCACAGGATGTTATCCGCCAACGCAGTTGCACCAATCAATCAATCAGTTTACAAGTCGACAGTTTAAAGAAATCATTTGAACAGAGTGGGTTTATGGTATTGAAAGAAGCCAGCATGACCATGGAAAGTGAGTTTGAAATGCCGGTGATCGTTCCCATGACACAAGGCGCCTGGTATCACATTGTATTTATTGGCGACCCAAGCAGCAAGATCCAGGAAGTGCGTATGTATGATTATGATGAGAAGCAGGTGTTCTATAAAAAATTAAAACCTGAACTGGATGGCAACATCATCAGCTATGGTTATATGCCAAAGATCAGTGAGTGGCACATGATTAAACCGGTACAGGTAAATAAAAAGAATAAAGAGTGTTGCGGTTATATTTTGTTACTGAAGAAAGTAAAAGGCAGTAACGAAACAATGCCCACACGCTAAAGAGTGTTTTGGTTTTATCAGGTAATAATGGTCCCGTCCTTTAGGTGGCGGGGCTTTTTTATTTTAAACCATACTCAACTACTTTAACATCCACAAATGAAAAGAGCCACCTTAAAAACGTGACTCTTTTACTATTAGGTTTATTGCATCAGCATTTTTCCAATGCCTGTTCAATATCTGCAATAATATCATCAATATTTTCCAGACCAACGGAGATACGCACCAGGCCATCTGTTATACCTACAGCTTTCTTTTCATCAACAGATAATTTAGAATGCGTGGTTGATGCAGGGTGCGATGCAATACTTCTGCTGTCGCCAAGATTGTTGGTCATCGATAACATTTCCAATGCATTCAAAAACTTGCGACCACTTTCAATGCCACCTTTCAATTCAAACGTAACAATGCCACCACCGTTACTCATTTGCTTTTTTGCAATTTCGTATTGTGGATGCGATGGAAGGAAAGGATATTTTACTGAGTTGAGTTTTGCATTTCCTTCAAGGCGCTGTGCAAGCTTTAATGCATTATCTGCATGTTTATCCATGCGGACATAGAGCGTTTCAAGACTCTTCGTTAACACCCATGCATTAAACGGACTAAGTGAAGGACCGGTGTTACGTACAAGCAAATACATTTCATGCACCAGTTCTTTTCGTCCTACTACTACTCCACCTAACACTCTTCCTTGTCCGTCAATAAATTTTGTTGCTGAATGCAACACAAGATCAGCTCCGAATTTAATGGGCTGTTGAACAGCTGGTGTTGCAAAACAGTTATCAACTACAAAAAGAATATTATGCTTCTTGCAAATGTTTGCTACATATTCAAGATCGATAATATCAAGCCCCGGGTTTGATGGCGTTTCAACATACAACAACTTCGTGTTGGATTTAATCAACGCTTCAATTGTTTCGGGTTTGTTCATATCGAAGTAGCTCGATTCAAAACCCCATTTCGGTAAATACTTGGTGAGAATAGTATGTGTTGAACCAAATACTGCAGATGCAGAAATGATATGATCGCCTTTGCTGAGAAAGGTCATGGATGTAGAAAACACTGCGGCCATACCTGTGCCTGTTGCAATACCAGCTTCCGCACCTTCAAGCGCTGCTATCTTATCAATAAACTCATCAACTGTTGGATTTGAAAAACGGGAATAGATATTTACATCAAGACTGTCATCAGAAAAAGCAGCCGCCATATCTTCTGCACTGTTGTACACAAAACTGCTGGTTAAAAACAAAGGAGTGCTGTGTTCTTTTTCGTTGGTACGCTTCATTTGTAACCGGATGGCGTCCGTTTGTGGATGATACTTGCTCATATCTTTATTGTTCGTCTGAATGAGCTGCGAAGTTACGGGGGAAAGGCTTTTGTGTCACCAGAAAGATGGTATTCTGTTCAATCGTTTTACCAGTTTCTTACGAACGGACGGAAGCATATAAAACATCAGTGCTGCATCTTTTTTCTTAAGTCAGATTGATGAAAATAAAATTCAGGTGCCGCATGAAGACTCCTGTAGCGGTTATAATCGAGTAGGAGAACCACCATTATTTGATGGTTCGTCCTCTCACACCACCGTACGTGCCTTCGGGCATACGGCGGTTTGTTAGAATAATGTTTTCTGTTTTCCGGTTCTCAGGTATTGATAATGTCGGAACCCGATGTACCCTTTCTTACTGAAGTAGTCATTTGGTAAAGCAGCATTCAGAGTCCAGCTAACTGCTGTTCTATGATACCCTTTGTAAGTATAGCTGTGTTCAATGGCTGTTCTCCGGTTGATACCTAATTTGAGAAGGTTCTTTCTTCTCGTTTTCGCGTTCTTCCATTGTTTCCATAAACACATCCTTAGCCTCATTCTGATACTTCCATCCATTCTACTCAGTGTGGTATAGTCCTTCGCTATCACGAAGTAATTCACCCAACCTACCAAAATCTTATTCAACCTTCCTATTCTCTCTTCTTCCGATAGCGGGCTGTTGCGTTTGGTAATTTCCTTACATCTTTTTATGACACGTTCCACGCTTTTCCTTGCTATTACTATTGTCCATTCCTTTAGTTTGGGTTTGCGGAAAGAAAATCCTAACAGATTGCTTTCCTCTGGCCTACTGATTTTAGTCTTCTCGTGGTTTACCTTCAACAGTAACTTTTGTTCAATGTATTGTGTAATGCCTGCCTGGATACGCTTTGCCGCAGTTTCACTTTTTACGTATATACTTACATCATCCGCATATCTTACAAAGGCCAATCCGCGTTTTTCCAATTCCTTATCCAATTCGTCTAATACAATGTTGGAAAGAATCGGGCTAAGTGGAGAGCCTTGCGGAGAACCCTCACTTCTGGGACTGATAATGCCTCCTTCCATGATGCCGCTTGTAAGATAACTGCGAATCAGTTTCAGTATCCGCTTGTCAGTGATGCGCTTGGCTAACGTACTCATCAGCCTGTCGTGATTGATCTTGTCGAAGAAGTTTTCAAGATCCAATTCAATTACCCATTCTTTACCTTCTTTCAGATATTGGTGTGTTTGTAACACAGCCTGATGAGTATTACATTTGGGTCGGAAGCCGTAGCTTCTTTTTGAAAAACTACTGTCATACCTGTACATCAACCACTGAGCTATCGCCTGTCCTAACATCCTGTCAACTACTGTCGGTATTCCTAATGCTCTTTTACCTCCCTGTGGTTTGTCAATTTCAACTTTCCTTACGGGATCGGGTTCATACTTGCCTTCCAAAATATTCATACGAAGACATTGCCAGTTTTCATTGACGTATGGGCGCAATGCATCCCATTGCTTTTCGTCAACACCTGCTGCGCCCTTATTCCTTTCTACCTGAACAAGGGCTCTTTCAATGTTTCTTCTGTCTAAAATTTCTTCCAGCATTTGTCTTCTACCTTTAAACTTTAATACATGGCTTGCTTCTACCGGTTGCATCGCTTGGCTCGGCTCCTCCGACATGGTTTTCCGCTTCCGGCTTCCAACTCAATCCCAGAGTTCTCTTACGTGTTTCGGCTTTCATTGCTTTCGCGATAAACTTACTATAGTCACTTCGCCTTATTCCAACATTCAGTCCTTCGGTTGCTGTGAGTCCTCCGCTCTTTTCAGCGGCTCGTGCCACAACCTGTCGGGTCGGAGGAGGCGACTACTTAAAGCCTTGCCTCCGTCCGCCGCTCAAACCCGTCGTGCAGTTTTCCCGCAACGGGCTTTCATAAGAATGTTTTCCTTTGGCCTTATAGAAGGTATC
>JAKFDY010000275.1:0-3596 GCA_036675885.1 Lacibacter sp.
GCATTTCATCAGGTGTTTGCAATTTTTGAAATTTGGGTTTGTAATAATCCCGCATTTCATTGTAGTTTTTAATAAAATCAGCAGTGTTTACATATTTTTTTGTGTAAGCTAGAATATCGCCCGCCACAGCAGCACGGTTGCCTGTTGCAATATTCTTAATACCCTTGATGCCGTACGTATCAATTGAACCGCCAAGAATTCCCTGCCTGATCTTTTCTTCAGCACCGGGTTTTGTTAATCCCAGTTGCTTTAAGAAATCATCACCCAGTGAACGAACGGTGAACGAAATGAATGAACAACTTACTACTGTGATTACAGCAGCAATACTTAAAACTTTAAAGCCTTTGGCTACGTAATTTACTTTTTTCATTGTTGGAGGTGTTAATTATTTAGTAATGATTAAGCGAGCATGGCTCCTTCTGTAAGTTGTTCCTGTACTTTTTGCCAACGGTATTCTGACAATTCATTTACCGCCAGGTCAACATATGAGTTGAAGACAAATTCAGGTGCGTTGTTTTTTACCTGTTTCAACCAGTTAATGACCTCTGTGTTGGAAAGTCCACGCATCATCCATTTGTTATACAAAGGCATTTTATCAGCAGGAACGTTTGCAATAATGTTCATAGTAATGCCGTGTAACACTTCATCCGTATAATAGCGCCATAATAATTTATTCAGCACATCTTCTTCTTTCTTCATGTGCTCAAGGTTAAAGAGCATAAATTCAAACACTGCGTTGCTGATAGCAGTACCAATTTCACGTTTAGCATCCGGAGAAACAGTGAGTGAAAAAGCCTGTAACAATCCATTGAGTTTATTACTGAGTGCAAGGTCTTTTACATGCTCCTGTGCAAACACGTCAACAACTGATGGTTCATACTCTACAATGGCTGGCAGGATAAACGTATCTTCTGTGTGTGCATGCCCATCAAACAGATCAAGAATGATCTTTACCTGCTGAACAGCTTCATCAGCATCTTCTGCATCGGTAAAATCTGTTTGCTGCAGCTTAATGATGGTTTCATAAAGTAATGCACGAAGCCCTTTATGTATCTGGTTGAAAATATTGTAACGTTTCATAAATAAGGTTTAATAGTGAAATAATAATGATGATGTAAAATTGATGTAATGTGGCTGCATTGAAAACTCATGATGTAATGAGTTGACTTTTTTGCTGCATGAAATGAGATTGAAAAATGTTCATTCTTTCCAATAAAAAACCAGGAGTGTTACGGCACTCCCGGTTTTATCTTTCATGCTTCTGTTTGCAGAGCAGTGATCACTTTACGGAGTGAAACCGCTTTTACGATGCCTGTCTTAATACAAATCCTTCCAGAATAATATTGGTAATGCTGCCGATCTTTTCAATGCGCATCTTGGTTGGGTAATAACCTGTTGTTTGAACCTTTGCCGGTTGTGGAATATCACGCACAAAACCAGAGTTGGCTAAAATAAATGCTTCAGTGATCATTGGTTCGTAAAAAGTAACTGCACCGTCGTAAGAACCATAGATAAATGTTTGGGTAAATGGAGAACCACTTAATTCAGGAGAAGTAAAGTCGAGCCAATGTACACCCATCTTAGGAACACCACCACCGGGGTTGAAATAAGTAGCAGGGAAATACGCAGGTGCAGGCCAGTTCTTGTGTTTGCTGCTGTCAACTTCGTAAGGAGGAATTGCATCCACTGCTGCTGGTGAAATGGTGTAAAAATGAAAATCGAAGTGTGGCAATCCATAAATGAATTCCGGTTCATGACCATGTGGATTCCATCCAAGACCAACATGATTAAATACAGATTTCACTTTTGGGTGAAACAGCAATGTAACATTGTTGCTGTGATTGTGTCCGCCGGTATTATCGTCGCCACGATCGAGGCTGCTCATTGCTGCTTCATCAATAGCAACAGCTAAACGAAGTGGCTTATCACTTTCATCTACTTCATACCATGTCCATGCTTTCCCTTCCTGAAAAGGGATTACAGGGCCATTAAATACTTTTTCTTTGTTTTCTTTTTTACAGGAAGTTAAAATGGTGCCTGCCAACAGAGTTAAAATAAAAATCCGTTTCATTGTTTTGTTTGAGGTTTAATGATTGAATGATTAACGGCACAAAGATGTTATTGCCGGCAGCAGAAAGAAATACTGTTGTGTATGAACTGTAGTATTAAAGTTGTGAATTGTAGTTGCATAATTGCAGCAACAAATAAACTTCGATCGGGGCCTTACAATTGATCCATGTATTCGCGCAATTCAATGACGATATCAGCAGTTCATACAGTCATTTCCACAGTTTATGCAGGCAATCATTAAATTTGACTTACCTGAACACTATGCTCCAAAAACTCTTCCTCATTTGTGCATTCTTCTCTTTCCTGTACAGTTCTGCTGCACAGGAAACCCTTAACTATACATTTACACATTACAATACCAGCTCGGGAGCCATATCTAACCAGGTAAACACTGTAGTACAGGACGAGGAAGGATATATATGGACTGGATCAACCGACGGGCTTCAGCGTTTTGATGGCACACGTTACAAAACATTCCGTCATAAGAAAAACGATAGTACTACTCTGCCGTCAAACCCGGTATGGCAATTATTGGTCGATAAGAATAAAAATTTATGGGTTTTACTGGCCGAAGGGAAGATCGGCATTTTTAATACCAAGACTTTCAGGTTCAGTGAAATCCAGTGTGAAACGAAATACCCCGAAGCTATTCCTTCATCTATCAAAAAAATTGTTGAAGATGACAGAGGCGATGTTTTTTTTGTTAAGGGAGGATCCGAAGTTTTACAATATGATAAAAAGAAAAACCGTTTCATTTCTGCAAACAGCAGGTTTAAATTAAAAGAAGATTGGCGTGTTGGCGATTTTGCTTTTCAGGAATCAACTCAGAAATACTGGATCACAACAAAGGATGGCACCATTGCTATTTACAACCGCAAAACAGGCAACCTCAGTGCCATCTATAACAATGTTGAAAAAGAAAAGATCATTGATCAACTGGCAGGTGTTCTTTCACCTTTTCGTTTGTTTTTTGATAAAAAGGATCGCTTATGGTTTTTAAGTTGGGGGCCCGGCGTGCCATATATCCATTGCTATGACCTCAAAAAACAAGAGTTTGCGTTCCCCGCCATTAAACTTATTACCTACCTGAAAAGCTATTATGAAGTACATGGATTTCTTGAGCAAAAAGATGGAACTATCTGGATAAAAGGAATGCCGGTTTTTGCCCGCTTTAATGAAGCAACAAAAAAATTTGACTTTGTAAATAACGGCTATACATCTGAACGGAGTATTGCATACGATCATGTCAGAGATTTAATAGAAGACCGTGAAAAAAATATATGGGTTGCCACCAGCAATAACGGATTGTATCGTTTTAATCCTGCCCAACATGTTTTCCAGAATGTTACACATGAGGACCGCATAAACAAACGAAGGGGAAAAGGAGGTTTACTTTCCTTCATCAATACAAAGTGGGGAACCATTCTTACCTCTGCCTGGGGCGATGGTATTTTTCATTACGACCAAAACATGAAAGAGATTCCTCTTCCACTGAAAGGGATCGATGTAAATTTAAACTACTCGCT
>JAKFDY010000276.1:0-30488 GCA_036675885.1 Lacibacter sp.
AGCGTTGATTGAATGAGATTGCGAAGCTCGGCCCGGCTCATACAATAAGCCTGGTTCTGTAAAGAAAGTTTGTACGCATTTACTTTGTGAAAAGCTAACATGGCCAGTTGGCTGGTGTGGTCTTCAACAATTGTAAATTGTTCGGCAATATGCGCCTGATCGTCGAAGAATAATGGCTTTTTCATGTGGACACAGTTTTTGGTTTTTGAATATTGGTTTTATTGTAACGTGAAGATAAGCTGAAAAATTGCCTTTACCTGTAGTAAAACCACGACTCTTTTGTAGAGACAGAATTACTGTTATTGCTGCTGCTGGGCCGCTTCTTCGGCCGCAATACGCTCTGCTTCTTTCACCGATTCTGTTATCTGCATCTGCACATCATTTAGTTCTTCAAACACCTGCCCATCTTCATAACCTACAGATACATAAACCGAAAGCGTTTGTTTGGCCAGGCCCTTAAACGTTCCTTTAATCGGTGAACAGGCATTAAAATCACGACCAACCGCCAGTTTAATGTGGTGCGTGGTAACCCATACATTATTCGTAGGATCAATACCCACCCAGCCCAGCTGAGGAATATAAGCTTCCACCCAGGCATGTGTAGCGCCTTCGCCACGCATGCCATTTTTGTTTGGACAGATATATCCACTCACATAGCGGCTTGGAATACTCATGCTTCGCAACAACTGCAGCAACACATGAGCAAAATCCTGGCACACCCCACTGCGGTGCTCAAGTATTTCATCAACTGTTGTTTCAATATTGGTGATCCCTTTTATGTATTTGAATTCAGAAAAAATATAACCTGAGCATGCTTCAACAATCTGCATTACCGTTTTGTGTTCACAATCGAGCGAGGTTAATATCTGTTGTAATGCTTTTGTGGAAAGTATTTCTTCGGGTCTTGAAAGTTCAAGCAAGTGAAAATCGGAAGCTACAATTTCCTGTAACTCTTCTCTTGTACTTTCAACAACAGGAACGGTTTCTTTACCAATGGTGCGCACCACTACCCTGCTGTCGATGATCAATGAAGTGTGTGCTGCCAGCAAACTGAAATCGGCACAACGGTTACCCCAATAATCAAGAAAGAAAAACAATTCAGGATCGGTGCTGATGTTTACTTCGTGTTGTAAAATTTCCTGCTGATCGGAAGCAACAGGATAAATTCGTAACTGGTTCACACTTTCCTTTACAGGCCTGTTGTAAGTATATTTTGTTACGTGATGGATCTGAAAAACGGGCATAAAGCATTAAGAGTTTATAAGCGTGGTTCGCTGTATTTAGAACCATTGCTTTTGGCAAGTTCACCTTCTAGCATTTTCCAGCACTAATATTGTTACTAATAAAAAGATGACAGACACAATAAGCTTCAAATAACGTAATGTTTTTTTTGAAGAAGCATGTTTATTGGAACTTTTTATTGATTGTATGTTAATAATATTTTTGAAATTTTCCAGATTCCTACTCACTATGATTATTATAAAGAACACTATTGTGGTTACAATCGGAAGCCAAAGAATGCTAGCCTTGTTGGCGTAAGTAATGGCATCCCCATTATCATCAAAGTGGCTTTGAATTGTAGTTGGTAGTTTTTTATAATTTAGCAGTACAAGAATCCAAATAGCAACTGATATTAACCAACTGGCAATTTCCAAGAGCCTATCCGCTAGCGAAGCTTCTGTTCTTGTTTCTTTTTTAAATTCCATTTGTAATTTCTCTTTTTTTCAAAACCAGTTTATCTAATCAATTTAGATAAGGTGCATCTGGTATCAAGCGTACGAGAAAAATTGTTGACCTAACACATGTGAAAATTTCAGCAGGTCCTGTTTGGTATCCTGCAGAAAGCGTTGCAATGTAATCTGTTTGATGGAGCTTTCATCTGCAAATTTTACACGGCTGTAAATACGGCCAAATTCACGATAGATCATTTGTTTTTGCGGCGGTTCATTTTCTTCCAATACCTCTGTGAGATATTTTTCTGTACGGGAAAGTGCATATACAGCTGATCGTGGAAAATGATGATTGAAAATAGCCTGGTGCAGCACATTCATATTGGTTGCACTGCCCTGGTAATTTTTCATGTGTAACTCATAACCCGAAAGCGAAAGCAAAAGGTTTCGCCAATAAAGAATATCCTTGTGATCGTCGAGGTCAAAATTGATCTGTTGAAATTGTTTGTACGTAACATCGGCTGTAAGAACTGCACGCTCAATCAAGCGGCCAATGTTCATAAAGTTCCAACCCATACCACGTGGCATAGTTGTATCAATAACACCTACATAGGTTAACGAGAGTTTTAATAATTTATCAAGACTGGGTAATGCTTCTGCTCCTGACAACTTTTTTTCGAGCCCCTGTTGGTTAACGGTATGATACATCAGGTTCACTTCTTCCCACACTTCTTTGGTAATGTGATCCTGCATGCCTCTTGCATTTTCCCTTGCTTTGTTAATGATGCTGCGAAGAGAATTGCTGTTTGATCGGCTCAGAATAAGATATTGCAAGGTGTTGGCAGATGAATATTCGATCTGCTTCATCTCTTCATCGGAAAGATTGCCAAATGTTTCCAGCACTGGTCTCCATGAATGAACTCCATAAGGTCCTTTATCGAGCGACAGTACATAGTTCGTAAGTAATACACGCAACAAACCTTCGGCCCGTTCCATATAACGGTTCATCCAGAACATTGAATCGGCAACACGGCTAAGCATTTATGATTTCAGATTTTAGATTTACAATTTCAGATTTTCTATTTCGTACCTCTCAACTTCACTAAAGCTATGTTGAGCAAGCGTACCTCGTAATTCGTACCTCGTATTTAATCAATCACCCAAGTGTCTTTACTTCCTCCACCTTGTGATGAGTTTACAACCAATGAACCTTCTTTCAACGCAACTCTTGTTAATCCACCCGGAACGATCTTTACGCCAGCAGGTCCGCACAATGCATATGGACGAAGATCAACATGCCGTGCTTTTAATTCACCATCAATAAAACAAGGAACAGTTGATAATTGAATGATAGGTTGTGCAATAAACTCTCTCGGACTTTTTTCAATTGCTTCTTTAAACAAACGCATTTCTTCTTCCGTTGCTTTGTTGCCCATGAGCATTCCATAACCACCACTCTGGTTGGTGCGTTTCACTACCATTTTATGCATATTGTCAAAAACATATTTGCGTTCATCATCATTACTCATCTGGTATGTTGGAACGTTGGGAAGAATCGGTTCTTCGTTCAAATAATATTTGATCATGGCCGGTACATAAGCATACACTGCTTTATCATCAGCAACGCCGTTGCCAACTGCATTGGCTAATGCAACGGTACCTTTACGATAAGCACCCATAATACCCGGCACACCCAACATACTATCAGGACGGAATAATAATGGGTCCATAAACTCATCATCAATACGGCGGTAAATCACATCAACCTGTTGCAAACCGCTGGTTGTTTTCATATACACTTTGTGATTGTCGATCACAAGATCTCTTCCTTCCACCAACTGAATACCCATTTGCCGGGCAAGGAATGTGTGTTCATAATAGGCAGAATTATAAATGCCCGGCGTTAACAATACAACGGTTGGATTAGAAACGGGCCTTGGTGACAATGCCATTAAATTATTATGCAACATCAACGGATAATTATTTACCATCCGCACATTGGCATTCGATAACAGATCAGGGAACAAACGTTTTGTTACTTCCCTGTTCTCTAACATATACGATACACCTGATGGTGTGCGCAGGTTATCTTCCAGTATGTAAAACGTTCCATCTTCACCACGAATGAGATCAATACCTGAGATGTGTACATAAATATCATGCGGCACTTTAATACCTGCCACTTCATGCAGGAAATGTGGACATGATGCAATGAGTTCTGCAGGAATAATTTTGTCTTTAATGATCTGTTGCTGGTGATAGATATCTTTTAAAAACAGATTCAGCGCTTTTAACCTTTGCTGGATTCCTTTTTCTACATGTGCCCATTCGGCTGCAGTGATGATGCGTGGAAGAATGTCGAATGGAAAGATGCGTTCAATACCTGCATCATCGCTGTACACCGTGAAGGTGATACCCTGGCTCATAAAGAGATCACCCGCCAGCTTGTGTTTAAGATGGAGGTCATCAATGTTGTGCTGTTTCAGTTCTTCGACCAGCTTTTGATAGGGCAGCCTTATTTGGCCACTGTTCTGCATTTCGTCAAACAATGCAGAGCCGGTCTGATAATTTTGTATCAGTAGTTCGCTGTCCATATTGATTTTGAGTGTTAATAAAGCAAAAAGAGTTGCATACGTACAGTTTTATGTACGGCAGGCAACTCTTTGCTCAATTTAGGGAAAACAGCTTAGTTGATAAAATAAATATCAGGCTTTCAATAAAAAATCTTTCAACTCCTGAAATGAAACATTCATAAGAGTTGACTTCTTTGGAAGATCAATAATTTCTTTTACTGCATCAGGTAATGGTATTGTTTGATTTAATACCGGCTCCACCACATCATAAAACTTAACTGGGTGTGCTGTTTCTAAGAAGATACCTTTTTGTGGTGAGTCACCCACATCAGCTAAATATCGTTCCAATGCTAAATAACCAACAGCACCATGCGGATCAAGCGTATAATGCAATTCATCAAACACACGTTTCATCGTTTGTTTTGTTTCTTCATCAGTAATGCTCACGCTGCTGAATTTTTCTTTCAGTTGCGGAAACTGTTGATGAAACAATTCAAGAATACGAACAAAGTTGCTGGGGTTGCCCACATCCATTGCATTGCTGATGGTTGCTACTGCTGGCTTTGGTTGGTATTGTTGTGATTGCATGAAGTTTGGCACAATATCATTTGCATTACATGCCGCAATAAAGTGTTTTACCGGCAAGCCACTCATATGCGCCAGAATGCCTGCGCAGATATTACCAAAGTTGCCACTAGGCACAGAAATAACCGGTGGCTGATCTTTTTGCTTCCATTGTTTATATGCAAAGAAATAATAGAACTGTTGCGGCAGCCATCTTGCTACGTTAATAGAATTGGCTGATGTAAGAAATAATTGTTTGTTGAGCTCTGCATCTGTAAAGGCCTGCTTCACCAATTGCTGACAATCATCAAATGTTCCGTTAACTTCTAATGCATGAATATTGTTGCCAAGTGTAGTTAATTGTTTTTCCTGCACGCTGCTCACTTTGCCACTTGGATAAAGGATCACTACCTCCACTCCTTCTACATTGTAAAAACCATTGGCAACAGCACCCCCGGTATCGCCACTTGTGGCCACAAGTACGGTGATCCTGAGCGGAGTCGAAGGGTTCTGTTGCCGGTTATTGAGCGAAGTCGAAATACCGGCTTTTGTGAAGTATCCAAGACAACGACTCATAAACCTGGCACCTACATCTTTAAACGCCAATGTAGGTCCGTGAAATAATTCAAGCGAGGAAATGTTCTCACTCACTTTTACAAGCGGTATCGGAAAGTTTACCGTTTCGGATACAATACGATACAGTTCATCGTCTTTTATTTCGTTGGCGACGTATGGTTTAATCACACGAAAAGCAATTTCTTCATTGCTGATGTTTTCGATATTGCTGATGAGATCTTTATCAACCTGTGGAATGCTTTCAGGAAAATACAATCCTTTATCAGGCGCTTGCCCAAGAATAGTTGCTTCTTTGAACGAAGCGATGGGTGATTGCTTAATAAGACTATAATACTTCAATTTGAAAATTTGAAAATTTGAAAATTGGTTTGCCTGTTGCCAATTGTCTATTGACCAGTAATTACTTCAACTCCACTTTTAGCGATAGAAGTAACATACGTTTTATATTCTATACCCAAACGCTGAAACACTTCCTGCATAATAGCTTCTACATTTTTTGCAGTTGTTTCTTCTGTGCTCAACATAAATATTGATGGACCACTACCGGAAATGCCACCACCTAATGCGCCTGCTTCTTTGCTTCTTGTTTTAATTTCATCAAAGCCGGGAATTAAAATACTGCGTACAGGTTCAATGATCACATCTTCCAGGCTTCTGCCGATCAGATCGGTATCGCCTTTTTCAAAACCTGCAACAAGTCCGGCAATATTGCCCCACTGCCTGATTGCATCTTTCAACAATACTTCTTTACGAAGGATTTGTCTTGCATCGCTTGTCTTTACTTCAATTTGTGGATGTACAACTGTAACAAACAATGGAGGTGAATTGAGTGGAACAATATCTAATGGATGAATGGAACGGATCAATGTAACACCCCCTGTAATGCATGGCGTAATATTATCTGCATGCTTTACACCACTCGCCAGTTTTTCACCAAACATTGCAAACTGTACAAGCTCATCATTTGAAAAAATATTTCCCAATAGCTGATTTGCTGCAACAGCAGCACCGGCTGCACTTGCTGCACTGGAGCCAAGACCACTGCCCGGCTTAATATGTTTTTCAATCTCTACTTCAAAGCCAAACTTGTTGTCCATCTTTTCCATGATGGCTAACAACACCACACCTGCTACGTTCTTCTCTGGTTCTGTTGGAAGATCGTATTCATCTTTGTTGGTGATGTAAACTTTTGGTTCATCAATTAATCTCAACTTCATGAGATCATAGGGCTCCTGCAGGGCCATGCCAAGGATATCAAATCCACAGACAAGGTTTGCAACAGTGGCCGGGCATTTGACAGCAACAGCAAGCCCCCCCGCCCCTAAAGGGGAGCTTTGAACACCCTGATTTAGTTTATCAACCAAGCTCATTTTATTTTTTTTAAACGTATATAAATTACGATCTAAGCCTTACTCCCTTTAGGGTTGGGGCTACACTGCTCTTAAAATATCTGCAAACACACCACTTGCTGTTACTTCAGCACCTGCACCTGCACCTTTCACTACCATCGGTTGTTCTTTGTAACGATCGGTGTAGAAAAGAACAACATTATCTTTCCCATACAAATGATAGAGATCATGCTGAGGTGGTATATGTTGCAAACCAACACTCGCTTTGCCATCATTAAAGCTTGCAACAAATTTCAATTTGCAATTCTCTGTATGTGCTTTATCGTAGATCGCTTTAAAATGTGTTTCTTCTTTTTTCATGGCTTCGTAAAAATCAGCAACGCTTCCTTTTACACAGCTTTCTGGTAAGAAACCATTACAAGTAATTTCTTCCATTTCCATTTGCACACCGGCTTCACGTGCGAGAATTAAGATCTTACGCATTACATCAGTACCACTCAGATCCAAACGTGGATCAGGTTCTGTGTAACCTTCGTCCTGTGCCTGCTTCACTACTTCTGCAAAAGGTCTTGTGCCATCGTAATGATTAAACACAAAATTAAGTGTACCACTTAATACAGCTTCCATTCTGTGCACTCTGTCGCCACTGCGCATAAGATCATTCAATGAACCAATGATAGGCAAACCGGCACCCACATTTGTTTCAAACAAAAAAGGCGCATTAAATTCTGTTGAAAGATGTTTCAGTTTTTTATAGTTGCTGAGTTTGGATGATGCTGCTACTTTGTTACATGCAACAACGGCTACACTTTTCTCCAATAAAGAAGCGTACACATCTGCTATGATTGCGTTGGCAGTAACATCAACAAAAACAGAATTACGCAGGTTGCGTTTAATAATAGATTGAACAAACTGATCAAGGTTTGATGCTTCGCCATTTTGCAACAACTCTTCCCATTTATTGAGATCAATTCCATTTTCGTTGATGAGCATTTTGCGACTGTTGCTCAAACCAACAATGTTCACATGTAAACGTAAATGCTGTTCAAGAAATCCTTGCTGTTGTTTTAATTGTGCCAATAATCTTTTGCCCACATTACCTGTACCAACAATAAATAGGTTGACCTGTTTTTGAATTGTTTCAAAAAACTCTTCATGCAAAACGTTCACTGCTTTGCGTACATCGTCAGTAGCAACCACGGCAGAAATATTACGTTCTGTTGAGCCTTGTGCAATTGCACGGATGTTAATACCGTTACGACCTAAAGCAGAAAACATTCTTCCGCTGATACCTGTGTGGTGACGCATCTGGTCGCCCACCAATGCAACGATGGAAAGTTTTTCTTCGATTTGCAGCGGGTCAACTTTATCAGTTGCAATTTCATATTCAAATGTTTTGTCCACCACTTCTTTTGCTCTTGCCGCAAAAGCAACATCCACACCCACACAAATAGAATGTTCACTTGAACCTTGTGTAATTAGTATAACATTGATCTGCGCATTAGCCAATGCTGCAAACAAGCGGCTGCTGAAACCGGGTATCCCGATCATGCCACTACCTTCAAGACTTAACAAAGCCAATGAATTGATGCTGGAAATACCGGTGATAATATTGGTTGAATCAGATTTGTTTTCAATAACTGTTCCGTGATCTTTTGCTGCAAATGTATTCTTCACCCATACAGGAATGTTCTTCGATAATACGGGCTGAATGGTTGGAGGATAGATCACCTTCGCACCAAAGTGTGAAAGCTCCATTGCTTCCTGGTAAGAAATGGAAGGAATAATTTTTGCATTTGGAACCCAGCGGGGGTCGGCTGTCATCATGCCGCTTACATCTGTCCATATTTCCAGGGCGCTTGCATCAGCTGCTGCTGCAAGGATTGCTGCTGTGTAATCAGAACCACCACGGCCTAATGTTGTAGTGATATTGTCTGCATCGCTGGCAATAAAGCCCGGCAGTACAATGATCTTTTGTGATGTGCTGCTGATGAATTCTTTTATCTGCTGATTGGTAATTGCAAAATCAACAACTGCATTGCTGTAGTTTGAATTGGTGCGGATGAGTTCACGTGCATCTTTCCAAACTGCACTTGTGCCATTGGAATTAAAGGCAGCATTAATAATGGTTGATGAAAGCAATTCACCATAACTCACCAGTTTATCTTTTGTGCGCAAAGAAGATTCATTCAACAGGTAAATACCATTGCAGATATCTTCAATTTCATTACAAAGTTTTTTCACCATGCTCAATACACTGCTTTGCTGCTGCACAGGAATCAATGACTTTACGGTATCAAGATGTCTTGTTTCGATCTGCTTAAGAATTTCTTTGTACGATTCGTCGTCGTTTGCGGCTTTAGTGCCGCAATTGAGCAAGAGATCGGTTGTGCCACTCATTGCACTCACCACCAGTATTACGGAAGATTCCTTTGTTTTTTCTTTTACGATATCAACAACCTGTTTGATTGACTCTGCGCTTCCCATTGAAGTGCCACCAAATTTTAAAACCAGCATAAAAAATATTCGTTAAAATGATCAGAAGATGTGTCCTGTTCTGCAGCAAAAATGCCCTTGGGGTAATATGGTAATATACAATCCGCTTAGCGGATTGTTGTTGTAAACGTAGTTGTACCAGTAGCCGATGAAGCTATGGAGGAAGAGTAAATATGTACAACTGTCTTTTTCATTATGGCGTGAAGTTAAACAGAGCGTTTGATTCAACAAGCGTTAGTCTGAAAAATTTTTTGATGTAAACAACAAGAGCGGCTTTTAAACCGCTCTTGTTACCTTAAAAACCCGTCAGTTATTGCATCACAAATTTTGAGTTATAAATTGTTTTTGATTCACTGTTCAGCACTTTTACCATATACATCCCCTTGCTCAAAGTCTGTTGAAGTTCCACTCCTTCATATTGACCCGGACCGCTGATGTTCACGATCTTGTTGAGCAGAATTTTTCCGGATAGATCTAATACCTGGATAGTGTGAATACCTTTGCCTGTTTCTTCAAAACTTAATTGGAAACGATGTTCAGTAACAGGATTGGGATACATGGCAATTTTCTGATTTGCCATTTCAAAAGGAGAACGGCCAACTACATATTGTCCGTTATTGATTGCTGCACGTGATGCAAGATTACCACTTGCAAGATCAGATGCATTAATGCGCTTTTCATTACCAAAAGCCAACTCTGCTTTGAAGGTTGTAAGATCGAGATAGTAGTATGGTTGATTACCATGACTGCAACTTACAAGCACCCGACCTTCATTATCAGCAGCAGCACCATTCACTGTAAAGTTTTCAGGTAATCCTTTGATTACACCAAGATGTGTGGCAAAACGTGTAGAAGGATCAATGCTGAAAACATTTCTCATTTGTGTGATGAGATATAACAAACCATCAGTGCCTGCCACCAAATCACCACCCCAACTGCTGCATTGGCTATGTACAGACAGAGTACCGTTTGTTGCAGCATCAACAATATTTCCAAGATCAACCAACACCGGTTTTTTTCCGGTGCTGAACCGATAAAGATGGTTGCCATCATTGGTTACAGCATAACCATAACCATCAGCAGCAATGGTCATGCGTGTGATGTGATTAGCCGGGTCATTCATATTCAACTGACTCAACAATGGCGAAGTGAGTGTATAAAACTTAGGTGAAGCTGGTTCTCTTACATCGGCCCAACGTAATTCAGGAACACGCATCGGGATAAAAAACATCCGCTGATTAGATGCATCAAATGCAGCAGCAGCCACGGTTGTTGCCGTTGGCCATGTATTTATATTTCTCTCAGTAACAGCATCAACTATGGCTACATATTTTTTTGCAGGATCAAATACCGTTTGCACAATATCACCCTGCCTGCTGTTCATCATTTGAATGCTCGTCCAGTTACTTTGATTTTGCGGTGAACTGATAGCATAAACAAATGAAGACTTTTGCGCAGAATTTGTTGAACAGATAAACAGGAAAGCTGAGAATAGAAATTTCCCTTTCATAATGTGCAGTTTTTGGTGTTTATTGAAATTGGATATAAAAGTTACAACCATTTGTCAGCAATTGCAACCTTTCACCGCTACATTTTTATAAACGGGAAGAAAGGAAACAGGCAATGGGCAACAGGCAACTGGCAATGACGAACTTAAAGGGTTTGCATATTGCTTATTGCAAATTGTCTATTCACATTTGCTATTGTCCAATGGAGGTTAACGCTTTTCTTACGGTGCCATGAGTGAGCAGGAGGTCTCGTGCTTCTTCGTAATTGGTAAGTCCGCTGCGGAGCATGAGCATCTTTACCCCTCGGTCAACCAGTTTTTCATTACTCAGCTGCATATTCACCATACGGTTATCTTCCACCCTGCCCAGTTGAATCATAACTGAAGTGGAGATCATGTTCAACACCAGTTTTTGTGCTGTTCCGCTTTTCATGCGTGTGCTGCCGGTTACAAATTCGGGACCCACCACCACTTCAATGGGATAATCTGCTGCGGCTGAAACAGGTGAGCCAGGGTTACAACTGATACTGCCCGTAATGATGTTGCGGCTGCGGCATTCTTCCAGTGCGCCAATTACATAGGGTGTGGTGCCGCTGGCTGCAATACCAATCACCACATCTTTATCTGAAACATTGTGCGCTTCAAGATCGGCCCAGCCTTGTTCTTTATTGTCTTCTGCAAATTCAACAGCGTTGGTAATTGCTTTTTCACCACCTGCAATAATACCAATCACCAAACCATAAGGCACACCGTAAGTTGGAGGACATTCGCTTGCGTCAACAATGCCTAACCGGCCACTTGTGCCGGCACCAATGTAAAAAAGGCGGCCACCCATAAGCATTTTATCAGTAATAGCGGTAACCAATGGTTCAATCTGGGGAATGGCTTTTTCAACAGCGGCAGGTACGGTACTGTCTTCTTTATTGATGTTTTGCAGCAGTTCAGCTACAGTCATATTCTCCAAATGATGATAATGCGATTCCTGCTCTGTAATTCTTACAAATTGTTCCGCCATGCTGTAAAATTAGCTATGATATTCGATTAATCCCTGCATAGGATTTTTAAGAATGCGGCCGCATTGCAGCTCGTAAGCGTGGCACATCGATTTTAATACATCACGAAAAGCGTAAGCAACACCTCCGGTGAAATGGATGGGATATAACCAGCTTTCACGGAATTTATATAAGTGATTAAAGAAAAATTCGTTGAACGAATCCTCAATAATATTCTCAACCATGTAATGTCCCCTGTTTTCGGCAAGAAATAATGCAAACGAAGCCATGTACCTGTTGGGTAATGGTTTGCGGTACACATTGTCGAGTATCTCTACACGATCAGTCTTGTATTTAGAAATAAATCTTGCCTGCAGTTCTTCATCAAAAGTGTTGTACAAAAAATGCTGGATCACTTTACGGCCAAGATAGGCACCACTGCCTTCATCGCCCAACACATAACCAAGCCCCGGACTGTTTTTTACAATGCGTCTGCCATTGAAATAACAGGAATTAGAACCGGTGCCGAGGATACAGGCTACTCCTTTTTCATGACCACAAAGCGCTTTTGCAGCACCCATCATATCATGATCAACTTTAATTTTTATGGCTGAGGGAAATGTCTCTTTCAACGCTTTCTTTACACTTTTAATATTGTGTGGGCTGCTGCAACCAGTTCCATAAAAATAAATTTCTTTGATCGATTCTTTTACCAGCTTTGGTTTCAGTTCTTTTCTGAGTAAACTGCTGATCTGCTCACTGGTCATTAAAAACGGACTGATGCCCTGTGTAAGAAGTATTTTCTTCTTTTTACCCTTCAGTAAACACCACTCTGCCTTGGTCGCTCCGCTATCTGCTATTAATTTGATCGCACTCATACCGCTATTACGTTTTTCAGGCCTTTTCTGTAAAATATAAAAATTAGAAACAAAAGCCAGAGGGCAATATGCTTTATTTTCGTGAAATTCGCACCACTTTTTACCAGTAAGCAAGTTCATGAATAAAAAGAAAGTACAAGTTTGGTTGCCTCTTCTCCTATCCGTATCACTTATCATCGGGATGTTTTTTGGATATAAACTGCGTGACAATATGGGCAGCTATGCACCTTCTTTTTTTGGCCGGTCAAAGCCAAATCCGGTGCAGGAAATCCTTGAATTGGTAAAACAGAAATATGTTGATACCGTAAGTACAGATTCGCTCGGCCAATTTGCGATCCAGGATGTTTTGAGCCAGCTCGACCCCCATTCTACCTATATTCCCCCTGTTGAAGTGCAAACGGTAAATGAAGATATGCAGGGTAATTACCAGGGAGTTGGGTTAGAATTCGGGATGTTGAACGATACATTGAACGTGTTGTTTGTGATGCCAAAAGGCCCATCAGAAAAAGCTGGTTTACAGGTTGGCGATCGCATCATTTCTGCTAATGATTCCATCATTTCAGGGAAGAAGAGAAAAACAGAAGATATCCGCAAGTTCTTTCGTGGCCCTAAAGGAACAGAAGTAAAATTGAAGCTGATCCGCAATAGCAAACCTTTAGAATTAACCATACAACGTGGTATTATCCCCATAAAAAGTGTGGATGCTGCTTATATGATTGAACCAGGCATTGCTTATATCAGGGTTGTGAAATTTTCAGCCACAACCTATGAAGAGTTCATGCAAAATCTTGAGCGTTTGCAAAAGGAAGGCATGAAACAACTTGTTCTTGATTTGCGTGGAAATGGTGGAGGCATGCTGGATGATGCCGTGCAAATGGCCGATGAATTTTTGTCTGATAACAAAGAGATCGTTTATACCGAAGGTAAATCGTACCCCAAACAAAGCTATGCAGCACGCAGACCGGGTTTGTTTGAGGAAGGTAAACTGATTCTTTTGATTGATGAAGGCTCTGCTTCTGCAAGTGAAGTGCTGGCAGGTGCGTTGCAGGATTGGGACAGGGCAACCATCCTTGGTCGCCGTTCTTTTGGAAAAGGATTGGTGCAGGAACAATTCACGTTGAGCGATGGCAGCGCTGTTCGTTTAACTGTATCACGCTACTTCACTCCTATTGGTCGCAGTATTCAGAAACCTTATAACAGAGGAGATAAAGCAACTTACAGATCAGAAGTAACCGAACGGTTGACCAATGGTGAGCTTTTTCATGGCGATTCAGCTGCACATAATGGTAAGAAATACAAAACCAAAGGCGGACGTATTGTTTACGGCGGCGGCGGTATTTCGCCTGATGTATATGTAGCTGTTGATTCTGCTGATCAATTACCAAAAGCAAACCGCATGATCATCAGGGAACTGGTAAGCGATGCTGCTTATCTTTATTTCCTGAAGAACAAAACAGTATTGAAAGGATTAAAAGATCCTGCTGCGTTGCAACAATATATTAATGCCGATGCATCGGTCAATAATTACATCAGCAGTTCAATTTCGAAAGACAGTGTAAGCTTTTCATCACTTACAGAACGGCAACAGGCCACAGTAAAAAAGAACTTTACCAGTTCACTCAGTCGTTATATCTGGCACACAGAAGGCTATGTGAAAATGCGCAATTTCTACGATCCGCTTGTGATCAGGGCTTTGCAGGAGCTAAAGAAATAAAAGAATAAAGCCCCCCGAAAAATCGGAGGCTTTATTCTTCTGATAAGGTTGTTGAAGTATATTATTCTTTATCCAGTGTTTCCTTTTTCTCGATGCGGTAAGAAAGGATGAGGCCAAGCCCACCAAAAATACCAAGCATTGAAAAGTACATCACCGGGTTGTCTTCATCGATCTTTAAAACATACGAATGCATAATGTAGGCAAAGAATAAACCGATGCCTGCACCCACCAGCAACAATCCCCATTTCAGATTACGATACGGTGCCGGGCGGTTAGCGAACTCCTTCGGGTTCATACCTTTTTCGATCATCGACATATTTTCCTTGTTCTTTAAATAGTACAGGCCAAATGCTAACGCCATTGCTCCCAGCGGAACGAGTATCGGAATTAAAAATTCAGGATTCATGATAATTTAGTTTGTGTGTTTAAAATGTGTTCTGCATCTATGACAACAGCAGGTTCGGGCCGGTTACAGGTTTTCAGAATATTTTTTCTGGACTCCCGATTGAAAAAATCTGTTCAACTTTATAAAAGATTGTAACCGGCCTGCTGCAGTTGGCGTCTTAAACAGTGATATGGAGAATGGCTCAACGGATAAGGAGATCATCACCCGGGTGCTGAAAGGCGACCAACGGGCCTACGAGGTTATAGTTACCCGTTACCAGTCTTTTGTATTTACCATTGCCCTGCGTTACACAAAGAACCGGGAAGATGCGGAAGAACTGGCACAAAATGCTTTTATAAAAGCATACCGTTGTTTGAATGATTACCGGGGCGATGCAAAATTCAGTACATGGTTGTATACAATTGTAACATCTTTATGCTTAACTTTTTTGCGTAAAAAGAAATTGCAAATACATTCAATTGACCAGGATCATGTATTTGAATTGGCCGCTCAGCAAGATGCGGGCATGAAGGCAAATATGGTGGAAGAGAAATCGAAAATTAAAATGGTGAATGATGCCATTGCTCTTCTCCCGCCCGATGATGCAAAACTGTTGCTGTTATTTTATAAAGGTGAACAAAGCCTGGAAGAAATTGGTTTGATATTGGGAATACAACCTAATAATGCAAAAGTAAAATTGCACAGGGCCAGGCAAAAGCTGAGAGAAAAAATGGAGCAGCATTTTGCTGTGGAAGTGGAAGATTATATGAATTCTTAAAAATCGTTTGTATGCATACTCAAGAAATGGAAGAAAAGATCTGGAGTTATATTGATGGCACTTCTTCAAAAGATGAAGTTGCTTTTGTGGAGCAAATGATTGCTGCTGATGCAAACTGGCGTGCAAGGTACAGTGAGTTAAAAGAGATCAATCAACTGTTGAAGGCAGATATGGAACTGGAGCAACCATCCTTGCGTTTCAGCATGAATGTAATGGATCAGTTACAAGGATTGCAACCGGCACCTGCAACAAAGCAATACATTAATAAAACCATCATACGCTCTATTGCTGTGTTCTTCATTCTTAGTATCGTTGGGTTTCTGATCTACAGTTTTACATTGATCGATTGGTCTTCTCCAGCATCAACCGGTGAAGGTTATCAATTACCATCTATGTCTTTCGATTATAAATTATTCCTTAACAGTACATGGCTCAATGTATTATTAATGTTAAATGTTGTGATGGGGTTGCTTTATTTAGATAATTACCTGCGTCGCAAGAAGAAGGCTGTGTAACTACACTCGGGTATTCATCGTAACTTCACCACCTAAAAAGCATGGTTGCGATATGAATATCAAGAACAACATTCTCGAAACAATCGGGAACACACCTATCATCAGGTTAAATAAAATTACCCGCCAACTTCCCTGCACTGTTACGGCCAAGGTTGATTATTTCAATCCAGGCAATTCTATTAAGGATCGTATGGCATTAAAGATGGTGGAAGTTGCAGAACAGGAAGGAAAATTAAAACCCGGCGGCACTATCATTGAAGGTACCAGTGGCAACACAGGTATGGGGCTTGCATTGGCAGCAGTGGTAAAAGGTTACAAATGCATTTTCGTTACTACCGATAAACAATCGAAAGAAAAAGCTGATATTTTAAAAGCTGTGGGTGCAGAAGTAATCGTTTGCCCAACAAATGTTTTACCTGAAGATCCACGTAGTTATTACAGCGTGGCAGCAAGGCTGGCAAAGGAAGTTCCCAACTCCTTACACATGAATCAATATGATAACCTTGCAAACCGGTTGGCACATTATGAATCAACAGGTCCTGAAATTTGGGAACAAACGGACGGTAAGATCACACACTTTGTTTGTACTGCTGGAACAGGTGGCACTATTACCGGTGCTGCAAAATACCTGAAAGAAAAAAATCCAAACATACAAGTGTGGGCTATCGACGTATATGGTTCGTTACTTACAAAATATTTCCGTACAGGTGAAATTGATATGGGCGAAGTGCATCCTTATATCAGCGAAGGTTTTGGTGAAGACTTTGTGCCGAAAAATTATGATATGAGTGTGATCGATCATTTTGAACAGGTAACTGATAAAGATGGTGCCGTCATGGCCCGCAGGCTTGCAAAAGAAGAAGGTTTGTTCTGCGGTTATAGTGCAGGAAGTTGTTTACAGGGGTTGATGCAGTTGAAAGACCGCTTAAAGAAAGATGATCTTGTAGTTTGTGTTTTTCATGATCATGGCAGTCGTTATGTTGGCAAGGTATATAATGATCAATGGATGATGGAGCGTGGTTTTCTTGATGTAAAAACATTTAAAGACATTGTTTCTTCACGTGCACATAACCGTTTGATCAGTATTGAACCTACACACACAGTTGCTGAAGCAGTAGAACTGATGAAGAAATATGATATTGAACAGATACCAGTTATTAATGGCAGTGGCCAGGTTGGTTCTATTTCTGAAAACGGATTGTTTAATAAGGTGTTTTCTAATCCGGAGATTAAACACGCAAGTGTTGAAGCAGTAATGGAAGCTCCTTTACCAATCGTTGCATTTGATACACCCATTGAGCGCTTGAGCACACTCATCAGCAGGGAGAATGGTGCTGTTTTGAGCAAAGATGAGGCTGGTAATTTTCATATCGTTACCAAATACGACATCATTCAATCACTGGCCAAATAAGATTTACAATAACGTTAAGCAATAAATAAAGCCGCTGTTAAACAGCGGCTTTATTGCGTTAAGGAGTTTTTTGAGGCTGATTTGTACAGGAAATAGTAGAACAACGAGATAAAGACGTAAGTACACGGAGTTCAGATGCGTAGTTCTACGTATGAAGGGGTAAATACCGATGGTGTGAAAAAGAGAAATAGTGCTCTTGTAAAGTCTTAACAGTCCCTTTACTTTTGTCTCGGAAGTTGATTGAAACACAATCAAACAACTGACTTAAGAAAAACACTTAGACTTGATATCCAAATCCATTCAAAAACCAGAATTAAAAATCCAATATCAGTTGACTTCCGTTTTTAAAAAGTAGTTTTAATCCAGCAACCTGTAAGAAAACCAAAAACCGTTGAAGAATCCAATGATGTCCTAACTGAAAAAACCACCAATAATCCTAAAGAAGAACCAAAAAAGTCCAAACGTCCGAAGAAGAACCAAAGAAAAATCCAAACGTCCGAAGAAGAACCTATCCTAACGTCCGAAGAAGAACCAAAAAGCCACCAAGACAGAACATTCTGTTGCGGAAACCAAGAGACCAAAAAAGGCTTTATTAAAAAGATCTGGATCCTAAGAAAACCAAGTAAAATCCAAACTAACGTCCTTTGAAATCCAGATCTTTTTTTCTTTTTATCTGCCCGTAAAAAGGAGATATTCAGAAAGAAAGACATCCAGGGTTCCAAAATCCTTTGAATCAGTAAAATTAAATTTCGTACCAAGGAAAACCATCAAACACCAAAGGAACCGCTGAATTAATTAAATTGCCTGTTTGAAAATGAAATGAAACAAGTTCAGGACCAAACAGGCAATTTTGTATCTATCCCTTTCCCACCCCAACGGATCATTTCACTCGTTCCATCACTTACTGAATTATTATTTGATCTTGGTTTGCAAAATGAGGTCATCGGTATCACGAAGTTTTGCGTGCATCCTGAACAATGGTTCAGAAACAAAACAAGAATTGGCGGCACCAAACAACTGAATCTTCCTTTAATTGAATCATTAAAGCCTGACCTGGTTATTGCCAGCAAAGAAGAAAATGTAAAAGAACAGGTGGAAGCTGTTCAGCAGTTTTGCCCGGTTTATTGTAGTGATATCAGCAACCTGCAAGACAGCTATGAAGTAATTGAACACCTGGGCTTTCTTACGGAACGAAGTGCCAAAGCAAATCAACTCATCAACAACATTCAGAATAGTTTTAAAGGCTTGCCAGCTATTTCAATGCCCATCAGAGCGGCCTATCTTATCTGGCAGGAACCGTATATGACAGTTGGTGGTGATACATTTATTGATCACATGATGCAGTTGGCCGGTTTTGAAAATGTATTTGCTGCTGAACAACGATATCCTGTGCTTACTATTGAGGAATTGAAGACACGTGATGTTGAAGCTGTTTTGTTTTCATCAGAACCATTTCCCTTCAAACAAAAACATCTTGCTGCATTCAGGCAAGAATGGCTGCAGCAAAATAGTGGTCAGCAACTCCCCATTTTAAAAATTGTTGATGGCGAACTGTTCAGTTGGTACGGCAGCAGAACTTTATATGCAGCCGATTATTTTATTAAACTAAGAGAAAGCTTATTTTTAAGCGATGAACTTACTGCATAAACAACGCCTTCCGTTTTCACTTGCCCTGTTCTGTATCCTGTTTGCTGTTACATGGCCACTTTATCAATACGTATCGGATCTTGATGCGGTTGGTTATATGGAGGTGGCGCATCACTATTTGAAAGGCGAATGGAAGCTCGCAGTAAATGGTTTCTGGAATCCTTTACATTCATGGTTGGTTGTGCCCTTGCTTAAATTGGGTTTAAATGATTGGGCTGCATTTAAAATCAGTAATCTTATTTTCTCCTTAGGTTCGTTATGGGCTGTTTATTCATTGGTCAATAAATTTTTGCTAGATGAATGGTTGAAAACAGCTATTCAGTTTGCAAGTGTCATCATACTGCTTCACTATTGTTATTTTGAATTAGCCGCTGATGCGTTACTTGTGTTTCTGCTGTTGATCTATTTTAACCTCATTAAGCAACAGGATTTTTTTGAAAGCATTCCTAAGAATTTACTGGCAGGTTTTATTGGTGCTTTATTCTATCTCGCAAAATCGTACGGCTTTCCGTTCTTTATTTTTCATTTCCTGGTTATTCATGTTTTTTTGAATCCAAATCGAAGCAATGCACTTAAACAACTTGCTGCAGGCTTCTTCACATTTTTTCTTTTCACGTTCCCGTGGTTAATGGCCTTGCATTGGAAGTATGGTGAATGGATGATCGCTTTTGGAAAGTTTAATGCACATTGGAATTTTACAGGTGAACCTCTGCCCGGCCCTGTTATGCAAACACCGCCGCATGAAGGTTCATCATCTGTGTGGGAAGATCCCTGGCATACAAAGGTTGATAACCTGCAATCAGTTCCTTTTATAACAATTGCATTGCATCAGATAAGAGTTATACTCTTTAATTTCCAGGCATGGCTAAAATGTATTCATGATCTTTCGTTTCTCTCGCCTGCAATTTTATTTGTGAGTGGTTTTATGTATTTCAAACATAAAACAAAAGAATGGCTGTACCTGCTTATTGGAATGCTGGCATTGCCCTCAGGTTATTTATTGCTGCATCTTGAAACAAGATTTATCTGGGCAACATCGTTTATCTTTTTAATTGCCGGGACATTGTTAATGCAACAATTGTTTCAGCGAGTGCAAATAAAAAAATGGCAACGCCTGCTTGTTTGGTTATTTTTCTTTGGAAGCTTTTTGCTTGAACCGATTAATCAACTGAAGGATCAGCTGTATGGCCATAAAAGTATTTTTGATACTGCTGAGCAAATGAAGAAGCAGCGAATCAACGGATCATTTACATCAAATGCCAAAGCAGATGAGTGCATGGTGTTTGCTTATCTTTCAAAGAATCAATATTACGCCATTACGAAACCAACTTATTACACTAAGGAATTACTGACGGAGATCAGTCAACATAATGTCAGGTATTATTTTTTTTATTATTCTACTCAACAGGAGAAAGAAGCTTTCCTCAATAGTGAAATAGCAAAAGCAGCAACAAAGCAGGTTGAGTTAGAACCGGGCTTGCTTGTTTTCAGCTTTTACTAATACACGTTTGTAAAGCTGTAAAAAGTTGCCATTTCGAAAAGCTGCTAACCAGTATTTAACTATCTTAGCGGCGCTTTAATACGGATCTTGATCCGTCTTTTTTCAACTACTATTAATATTTAATTATGAGCAAGTACAGAGCCGGCGTCCTTTTTGGTGAAGAACTCGAGGCATTATTGAAAGATGCAAAAGACAACCAGTTTGCACTCCCCGCAGTAAATACAACCGGTACAAATACAATCAACGCAACGCTTGAAGCCGCAGCGAAAGTAAATTCTCCCGTGATCATTCAATTCTCAAACGGTGGTGCACAATTCATTGCCGGTAAAGGAATGCCAAACGATCAATTGCAGGCAAATATCGGTGGTGCTATTTCTGGCGCATTGCATATACATAATGTAGCAAAATATTATGGTGTGCCTGTTGTGTTGCATACCGATCATGCTTCAAAAAAATGGTTGCCATGGATCAGCGGATTAATTGATGCCGGTGTTGAATACAAAAAAGAAAAAGGTCAGCCCCTTTTCTCTTCACATATGCTCGATCTCAGCGAAGAACCATTGGAAGAAAACATTCATACTTCAGTAGAATATTTCAAACGCATGGCTCCCTTAGGCATGGGTATTGAAATTGAACTGGGTGTTACAGGTGGTGAAGAAGATGGTGTAGATAACAGCGATGTTGACAATGAAAAGCTTTACACACAACCGGCGCATGTTGAATATGCTTATACTGAATTGAGCAAAGTTGGCAAACTCTTTACAGTTGCAGCCGCTTTTGGAAATGTACATGGTGTTTATAAATCAGGCAACGTACAGTTAACACCAATCATTTTACATAATAGCCAGGTGCATATTGAGAAAAAATTAGGTACAGGACCAAAACCTGTTTACTTCGTATTCCACGGCGGTAGCGGTTCACCTCAAAATCAGATCCGTGAAGCTATCAGCTACGGTGCTATTAAAATGAATTTAGATACCGATCTGCAGTGGGCTTTCTGGGAAGGTGTTCTCAACAATTACAAAAAGAATGAAAGCTATCTGCAAGGCCAGCTCGGTAACCCTGAAGGTCCTGATAGTCCTAACAAAAAATACTACGATCCCCGTGTTTGGTTACGTAAAGGCGAAGAAAGCTTTATCAAACGACTTGAGGTTGCTTTCGAAGATTTGAACTGTGTGAATAGAAACGCTTAATTGCTTACTTTTACCCACTTTTCAAATCAAAGAACGATGGCAAAAAAAGAAGAGGATATTGAGAAAAATCTAACTGGCGATGATCTGCCGCAGGCTGATGCATTGCGTTCGTCATGGTTTAAACGGGTTCAGAAAGGGATTCTTACATCAACTTCAGAAAAGAAAGAAATTCAGGAAGGTCTGTGGACCAAATGCCCTGAGTGTAAGCATACCGGCACTTCAACAGAATTAGCCGAGAATAAATATGTATGCCCCAATTGTAATTATCACCACCGTATTGGAAGCGCTGAATATTACGATATACTCTTTGACGGTGATGAATACACTGAGCTGTTCGATAATATCCGTTCTAAAGATTATCTCGGTTTTACCGATTTGAAACCTTACCAGAAACGTTTGGAAGATATCTGGAAAAAGACTGATCTGCATGATTCTATTCGTGTAGCGGTGGGTAAGATTGAAGGACACGGAACATTGATCTGCTGTATGGATTTCGATTTCATTGGCGGTTCGTTGGGAAGTGTAATGGGTGAAAAAATTGCACGTGCAGCCGATTACTGCATTGAGCATAAACTTCCGATGATCCTCATTTGTAAAAGTGGCGGAGCAAGGATGATGGAAAGTGCATTCTCGCTGATGCAGCTGGCAAAAATATCCGGGAAGCTTTCACAACTAAGTGATGCAAAACTGCCTTACATTACCTTATTGACCGATCCAACCTTTGGTGGTGTTACTGCTTCCTTTGGTATGTTGGGCGATCTGAATATTGGTGAACCAGGTGCGTTGATCGGCTTTGCTGGCCCACGTGTGATCAAAGAAACCATTAAGAAAGATTTGCCTGAAGGTTTCCAACGCAGCGAATTCTTATTAGAGCATGGTTTCCTCGATCTTATTATTGACCGAAAGGATATGAAACAGAAGTTCGGCGTTTTGTTTACGTTGTTTAAGAACTAAAGAGAACAATTTTATATTTGCAATCAATATGAGTTGATTCAACTTTTATTGATTGCATTTTTATTTTAGAAATGATAGAATTAAAAAACCGCTCTGCTTTTCACGAATACTATTTTGAAGACAAATTAGTAGCAGGGATGGTATTAGTTGGAACGGAAGTAAAATCGATACGTGAAGGCAAAGTAAGTTTCTCCGATTCTTATTGTTTTTTTGATAAGCACGAGCTCTGGATCAAAGGCCTGCATATTGCTGAATATAAATTCGGCACCAGCAACAATCACCTGGCTGTGCATGACCGTAAACTCCTGCTCAACAAAAAGGAAATTAAGAAGTGGGAAAACAAGCTGAAGGAAAAAGGTTACACCGTTGTTCCGCTCCGCATCTTCTTCACAGAAAATAATTTAGCAAAGCTTGAGGTTGGTTTAGGTAAAGGAAAGAAACTCCACGATAAACGGGAAACCATTAAGAACCGTGATGCAGAGCGTGATATGAGACAATACCTTAAATAAATTGAACCCTGGAAAACCTCCGGGGTTTTGATTAAACTCATCAATCATTTTAAACAGCCTGCGGAAATCCCGGAGGTTTTTCATGACTATGACAAAAGAACAACTACTCCACGAACTGAAACACGATACATGGGTAATGATGAAACCCTCTCCCATTCATGGTAATGGTGTGTTTGCATTGAGGGATATTCCCAAAGGTCAGCGTGGGTTGTTCTCAAAAAATATTGGTGAGTGGATTAAGATTGAGCGGAGCGAAATTGATGCATTACCTGCTCACAGCAAAGAGTTGGTTGAAACTTATTGTTTGTTTGATGAAGATCATTATTATGTTCCTGATTATGGATTTAAGGTGATGGATATTGTGAATTTTCTGAACCACGATGAATCACCAAATATTATTTCGATCAATGATGGCGAAGATTTTGAGACACTCCGTGAGATAAAAGCAGGCGAAGAATTATTGATCAATTATGGCGAGATCGTTGATAGCGATGAGTAAACGTGTCTGACGTCTCGCAGAGCGTCTGACACATGATTAAATACGAAGTACGAAGTTAGAAGTACGCCGCTCACCTCTCAGCCTTACATGAAAACTGATATTGCCGGATACTGCAACATCAGTTGAGGTTTTCACACTTGAAAGAGTTAATGTCTGTTCATCAGCCCCGGCGGATGACTGACATCTTTATAGTTTAAAACCGATAAGTTAACCCTGCTTTATATCCTTCATTAAATGCTTTGAAATTCTGGTTCTTGTCGAGGCGTTGAAACCCTCTTTCATATGCAGCAGTAATACCAATCCCGTTCTCAAATTCATAACATACACCACCCGTTACACCCACATCCCAACGGTTGAATTGCTCAGTGATATCAATATCACGGTTGAAAAGTGAGAAACCGAATACAGAAACATCAGCCCGTAAATTATTCTTTACTAAATAAGAAACCTGTGGACCGGCAAACAGCTGCAAACCTGCAACAGGCTTTACTTTCAGCAACACAGGCAGATCAATATAATGCATCTGAGCCGTTGCTCTTGCATCAAGTGCATCGATCTTTAACTGGTTGATGGTAAGGTTTCCTTTGATGCCATAACCACGTTGCGTATAGACAAGGGAAGGTTCAATCGAAACAAAATCACCAAGTGGAAGTTCAGCTCCTGCGCCAACATAAAAGGCCGTTCTGTTACGACTGCTGATGTAACCATCTGTTTGATCGACCAGTTGTGTAAATGATTCTCTTGCCTCGCCTTTCCAGGTTGATTGAATAACACCTGCTTTGATAACAGGCTTCATTTGTGCGTTGGTTGTAATGGCTGCTGTAGTGAATACTACGAGTAAGCTTAGGTATATAGTCCTCATAAAAATGTTTGCAGGATTTTAGTAACTGCTGTTCATTCAGATGAAGGAATGTTTTGCATAGATGTATGACAGTTTCTAATCTTTTGTTAACGGGATAAGCTCTTAACAAATCCTTTCAAAATGAAAGCGGCGATTGCAAAGCAATCGCCATTCTCATTATTCATTGTATTACAGGGTTGCCAACTTTCAAAAAGTTGGCAACCCTAATGATTACTCATCATTCATTACTCATCACTCATCATCCAAACAATTCCGGCTGTGCATTGGGATCTTCCTTCACCCACTCCATTTCAATACTCTTGTTGAAATCGGTAAGCTTTGCTCCCACTGCTTTCCATCCCATCACTTCAGCAACCTTCGCCAGTTTTATTTTGGCGCTACGAACCTGTGTGCCCTTACCACTCTTTACAGAAAGCACCGGCTCTTCATCAGTTGTTACAGCTTCCACATAATTCTTTGCACCTTCTTTAATGAAGAAGAATTTGTTCTTCAATGTAGTCGTTTCAATTTTGAAACGCTTTACATTGTACTGCAACTTATCATTATCTAAATACACAGCAGTGATGATACGATCAGGACGGAAAAGTTCAATCAACAGAATATTTTCCGGGTCGAACTTCTGAGTCATTTCCTGGTCGGTGATCTCATAGTTACCATCTTTATAAATCACCAGCACACGATCTTCCGGTTCAAACTTGCCTAAATATTGTCCTTTCTCTTCAGTAGTTAAACGACCAAACTTATCATCGAACCACATTTTCTTTCCACTCAATGTAGCTCTGCCTTTCTCTTTAAACTTCACACTCTTGATCGGGTACTTGGTCACCTGGTTACCCATGCTGCTGCGTCCTTTGATATCGAGTTCTTCAAAATAGAAATCAAACTCTTTGATACGTGCAGTACAATTCGGACTCAGCAATACTTTCACTACTTCTGCTTCCCCATTTGGATTCACAGTGAAGTAATGCACTTTGCTTTTTTCATCGCCACGTGTAAGATCATATTCCTTATCTCTTGTGATACCGGTTACATTGAAACGCTTTGCATAGCTCACACCACCCTTACCATCAGCATAGATCATGTTGTAAGTAGTACGTTCATCATTCTTCTGGAACACGGCCGCATGAATAATGTCTTTACCGATATAGGCTTTATCGCTCACCTTCACCACCTTCATCAAACCACGTTTGGTAAACACAATGACGTCATCAAAGTCAGAGCAATCACAAATGAACTCATCTTTCTTCAGAGATGTGCCAACAAAACCATCTTCACGGTTCATGTAAAGTTTGGTGTTAGCTATCGCTACTTGTTTTATTTGAATGACTTCGAATGGCTTGATCTCTGTTTTACGTTCACGACCCTTGCCATATTTCTTCAACAGGTTTTCGTAATACGCAACTGCATAATCAACCAGGTTTTCCAAATCATGCTTCACCTGCTTAATATCAGCTTCCAGACCTTTGATCTGTTGATTCAGTTCATCAATATCCAAACGATAGATACGACGCACCGGCTTTTCAGTCAGCTTCAGAATATCTTCTCTGGTAATATCTCTGCGTAGTTGTTTTTTAAATGGAACAAATGCTTTGTCGATCGCTGCAATTACTTTGTCCCATGTTTCATGTTTCTTCTCCAGCTCTTTGTATATCTGTTCTTCGAAGAAGATTTTTTCCAACGACGTGTAATGCCATTTCTCCTGTAACTCTCCCAGCTTGATCTCCAGTTCTTTCTTCAGCAATTCTTTTGTTTGCTCAGCAGAATATTTCAACAGGTCAGTTACTGTAAGGAACTGTGGTTTATTATCAACAATAACACAGGCATTTGGCGAAATTGAAACTTCGCAATCAGTAAATGCATACAATGCATCAATGGTTATGTCGGGTGAAATGCCGGGAGCAAGATCAACCTGTATTTCAACTTCAGCAGCGGTATTATCCGTTACTTTTTTAATTTTTATTTTGCCTTGGTCGTTTGCTTTCACAATGCTTTCCATCAAACTTGTTGTGGTGACACCATAAGGCACATCTTTGATGAGCAATGTCTTCTTATCAAGTTCTTCAATAAGTGCACGCACTCGCACTTTGCCGCCACGTTTACCATCATTGTAATTTGCTGCATCGATCATGCCACCCGTTTGAAAATCGGGTAACAACTCAAAACGTTTACCACGTAACGTCTTGATGGATGCTTCAATTAATTCACAAAAGTTATGCGGAAGAATTTTTGTTGAAAGACCAACGGCAATCCCATCTGCACCCTGCGCCAGTAACAATGGAAATTTCATTGGCAACACCACGGGTTCATTCTTACGACCATCGTAACTCAATTGCCATTCAGTTGTTTTGTTGTTGAAGGCAACATCCAATGCAAACTTCGATAAACGTGCTTCAATATAACGTGCAGCAGCTGCATCATCACCGGTACGTACATCGCCCCAGTTACCTTGTGTATCGATCAACAGGTCTTTTTGACCAAGATTCACCAAAGCATCACCAATACTTGCATCACCATGCGGATGGTATTGCATGGCCTGCCCAATGATGTTCGCCACTTTGTTGAAACGACCATCATCCATTTCCTTCATAGCATGGAGGATACGGCGTTGCACAGGTTTTAAACCATCTTCCATTGCCGGAACGGCACGTTCCAGAATTACATACGATGCATAATCGAGGAACCAGTTTTTATACTGACCCTGTACACCGCTTTCATTGTCGAAAACACTTTCTTTCTTTTTAGCAGCACTCATAATTTATTTCTTTCCTATTTCTCCTAAATGAGTAAACTTAAATCCATTTTCATATTTCAGGCCATAACCAAAAAATCTATCTAATGAAGCATGGCCGAAAATAATAATACCAGCATAAAAAAACCATGGCCAGGAATCGAGCCAACCAACTATATAACCTATAATGAATAGCATTAATCCTATTCCTTTATGGTGAAACAGATTATATAAAAATGCTCCAGCCCTATTCCCTGCTAAATATCCAAGCATACTGATGTCTGGTCCCAGTAAAACAAGCAAGTACATCCACCATTCGGCTCTCACCCAAAATAAGAATACGATGGATGCAAGAAACATCGCCAGCTCTTCCAGTTTTAGTATTGTTTTCATCAATTGAATTGTTCAATTCCAGCTCAGGCAGTTTCTTCTTTTGCCTCAAACAACTGCCCCGATTTTTTCTTCAGCTCAAAATCTTTCATGTTCTTCAGTTCACCCTGCACATCATAAAGATCAGTTGCAACCAATTGCTTCAATCGCCACAACAAATACATATCACCTGTTGTCTGTTTATTCTTACTCAAAAACTGGTGAATAATCTTGCTCGCTTTTTGCCAGTCACCTGAAATGAAATTCTTGAGATCAGCATCATAAAAATCATAATCCTTCTGCCCCAGTTTCTTTCCACCTTCGAGTAAACGAACACCTTTCTCTTCATTGCAGAGTTTTGTCCATTCATCAGGATCAACTTCAAGCTCACTTGGCGTAACCAAACGGGCAAGCTTCTTTGCTTTCGTCATTTCCTTTGGCTGAATAGTGCTGATCCATTCAGGATAAAACAACTGTCCCTTCTCATTTATGAATGGCAGATTGTTCAGGTACAAAATATAAATGCGACCCTGGAAATCTTTCAACTGACTGATAAGCCAATAATAACCGCTCACATCATGTTTATTTTGTGCAGCCCAGATCCATACTTTCTCTTCTTCGTTATTCTGCAACCGTTCAATGATGAATGCAACAAGTTTATTGTCGTCTACTTCGCCTTCATCAAGTTTCTTTTCTAGGTCGGTGCCGGTCAGTACTTCTTTCCACCATGCACGACGGGCAGCAATACCCTCTTCGGTATAAATAGCTGCCAGCGGACCAACAGCATAATCATCTTCCACCTGCAGCACTTCGCCCTGCAATGTTTCATCCAGTTCTATTGCTTTTTGCAATACATCAATATCAGCTTCATTAAAAACAACATGTATCATAAAATCTAATTCTGTTTTGCCTGTATCAAATAATAAACACAAGTAGTGAAGAAATTGCGTACAAACGGAATGGCTTTGATCAATCCAAACTGTTCCTTCGGTTTCCAGCCGAACTTGTATTCGTAGATCGGGTTAATTAAAAAATGAGCATGGTTGATCACATTGTATCCTTTCTCATTACAGATACGCTCAAACCGCTCAATGGAAATACCCGTTTCTTTTATCTCCAGCATTTCTTCCCAGTTCTCACCATTTGATTTCAATAGCCATTTATAAATGGGTGTTGGCAGCAAATGATAATAAGGTAACTTACTTAACCATTTGCCCTTATTGATTTGCTGATGGCCACCAAACGGCATATACCATGGCGGAAAGCCAAAAAAGATCACACCATTCTTTGTCAAAAAACTTTTCATCCACTCGATCAACTTTGGCTGATCATGAATATGTTCAATAACATCCTTCAACACAATTACATCAAACGCACCACCAAAATCGGCTTCCGTTGCTTTGTAAATATCTTTTGAATGAAAAGTGACCTTGCCTTGCTGCAATTCTTCCTTCATCCATTCTCTTGCATTCACCAGTCGGCTTTCATCGAGTTCAATACCAACGCCTGTGCATCCTTTGTCGATAAACGCTTTCAATACTCCACCTTCACCACATCCAATTTCCAACACACGCATACCCGGCTTTAAAGAGAAGGCTTTCTCTATAAATGGCAACACATACCGTTCAGTGTTTTGTATCTGTATATCGAAATATCGTTTCCTGTCGGCGTGAAATTCAAACATTCTTCAAGTATTAACCACGAATTACACGAATCAACACGAATTGATTCAATGCAAACCGCTTTAATCTGTATGTATTTGTGTTTATCTGTGGCATGTTCATTCGTGGTTACACAATCTCTTCTACTTTATCCAATTCCACTTTCAGGTTATCAATAATAAACTCCTGTCTGTCTGGTGTATTCTTACCCATATAATATTCCAACACCTGTTGTATATGTGTTTCAGGTAACAACATTACCGGTTGTTTGCGCATTTCTGCACCAATAAAACGCCCAAACTCTTCCGGACTGATTTCTCCCAAACCTTTAAAGCGTGTGATCTCTGGTTTACTGCCGAGTTTTTTTACAGCAGCCTGTTTCTCACCTTCATCATAACAGTAAATCGTTTCCTGTTTATTGCGCACACGGAACAACGGTGTTTCCAGAATAAACACATGCCCGTTCTTAACAAGATCAGGGAAGAACTGAAGGAAAAAGGTCATCAGCAACAAACGGATGTGCATACCATCCACATCGGCATCGGTAGCAATTACGATATTGTTGTAACGAAGGTCTTCATAATTGTCTTCAATATTCAATGCATGTTGTAACAAGTTGAATTCTTCATTCTCATACACAACTTTTTTCGTTAAGCCATAACAGTTAAGTGGCTTACCACGTAAACTGAACACCGCCTGCGTTTCCACGTTGCGGCTTTTGGTGATACTTCCACTCGCACTATCACCTTCGGTGATAAAAATGGTGGTCTCTTTTTGCTTCTCAATAATTTTATCCTTGTCCTTACCTGTTGCTTCATCGTTGTAATGAAAGCGACAGTCTCTTAATTTTTTATTGTGAAGATTGGCTTTCTTGGCACGTTCGTTCGCCAGCTTTTTAATGCCAGCCAGTTCTTTACGTTCTTTTTCGTTTTGCTCAATACGCTTTTTCAACGCTTCAGCAACCGATGGATTTTTGTGCAGGTACAGATCAAGGTCACGGGCAAGAAAATCGCCCACAAAATTCTTCATCGTTGGTCCACCTTCATACACCACACTTGAACCGAGTTTTGTTTTGGTCTGACTTTCAAATACAGGTTCCTGCACACGCACACTTACTGCTGCGCAAATACTTCCACGTATATCAGCCGCATCATAAT
>JAKFDY010000277.1:0-2225 GCA_036675885.1 Lacibacter sp.
CGATCTGCTGGTTGTTCTTTTGTTTCCATTTCTCAAGTTGAAGCACTTGTTGCAGATCCCATAGCAGAAAAATATTCAATGGAATAAATACAACAGGGTTTAAACGATAATCGAAACGGTTGAAGATATTCTTCAATTGCAGGATCTGTTGTGAAGCTTTGTTTGAACCCGAATGAAATTGATGTTTCAGCTCAACCAGTAATGGGTCTTTAAATTCTGCCTGCTCAATACATGCAATACTGTTTGAAAGTACTTCCATCTGTCCGGCGATCTTATCCAACTTACGATAGAGTGGAACAATCAAACGTGTTATGGCAAAAGCGATAATTGTAAATACAAGCAGCGATTGAAGAAAAAGCTGGTAAGTAATTATATCAAACAAAAAGCAAACGAATATGCCTGTTGCAATCACTGGTAAAACATAACGGATCAGATGCCATATTTTTTTATCGATGAACTGGTTGCCTTCTTTCAACCATTCTTCCATTTTCTTTTGTGTTGCAATAGTAATGGTGGAAGATGAACCATGTGCCTGCAGCTCTTGCCGCCAACTCGTTTGTTGCAGTAATTCCTGTGCAGCTTTTTGTCGTGCCTGTATTACTGCAGGAGTTGCAGGAGCAAGCAGCCAATCCGCAAGCAGTTGATTGCCTTGTTGTGAATGTGTTCGATTAATATATTGATAAAGCGAAGCCCGGCCGAAGATATCAAGATCACCAGCGTAAGGATGTTCATCTTTATAAAATTCACTGCCATCTTTTTGATGAGTGTATTTATGTTGCAGGTAAAGTAATTCCTGTTCATTGATGGCAATCAAACGTTCATAATGACTGATGGCATCCTTGTTTGCAAGGTCTTTTCGCACAGCAAATAAAAAGATCGCAAGTCCGATGAAGAAAATAACTGCTGAAACAAAAATGCCGTAAGAAGAAAACACCCAGATGAGCAATGCAGTTGTTGCTAAAATGCTAAATCTTGTCCAGCCGAGGAGCTGTTTACGTTTAAGTAGATTATTCAGTTTGATGTTTAAATCGCTGATCCGCTGCCTGTAGGATGACTCCGGTTTAATCGTTTCTGCCATGCTGTAAAACTAAGAAAGAATGCAGCATAGTTTTCTTTGACGTTTCTCAACAGAAATAAATGTATTTTTGCTGTCCGCTCGTAGTTTGTACTTTTCATTTTGTACTTCGTACTTGCATTGGGGCTGCCTGGTTTTGACAGCATAGATCTTTGAAGGTGTAAGCATGCAGTGCGTTGGATAATTAGCACTTTAATCTGAATATTCAAAAACTCAAATGGCAATACACAGTATGCCATGGCCGCTTAATCAGTGATTAAGTAGTCATTAGGGCCGCCGAACAGGTTGATCTGTTACCAGGTTCCGCCGCCGACTCAAACACAAAACAGGTTGCTGTAACAGAAGGCTGTGACTGTTGCAAAAGACTATTCAGCTAAGTATTGCGTTGGTAAGTTCATGTCCTGCGCAGTGCCGACAAACAATCATGAAATAAGCATGTAGAAAGCTTTCGGCGAATATGTTTGGACAGCGGTTCGAATCCGCTCAGCTCCACAAAAAAGGCAACTCTTTAACGGGTTGCCTTTTTTGTTTGCATAATTCAGTTTGAAAAAAAATTAAATCATCGTTGAATTACGTTCAATTAATTTTGAAGGCAGCATTAATGTAGTATCAGCTGTAATGGTATGTTTCTTCTTTTCGATCATGGTGAACAAAAGTTCAGCTGCACTCTTCCCAATTTCAAAAGCAGGTTGTGTAATAGTTGTAAGCGATGGATTTAAGATTGGTGCCGTTTCAAGTGTAGAGAAAGCAACAACTTTTAAATCTTTTGGAATGTTGATGTTGTTTGAAAGACTCACCATATAGATCTGCATAGCAAGTCGCTCAACAGATGCAACAATACCATCGATCTCTTTGTGCTGTTGCATTAATTCTTTTATCTGCTCAAAGATCATTTCCTGTGTTCCGGTACAGTCGATCACATATTGATAATCGTCTGTCTGCAAACCCGCCTCTGCAAGTGCAGCTGCAAAACCTGCTGCCCGTTTACTGCAAATAGATAACGAAAGTGAAGTAGAAAGAAAAACAGGATGCTTACATCCTTTTTCAAGTAACAGTTTTGCAGAAAGATAACCGCTCTCATAATCGTTGGTGATTACTTTTGGTGCTTCCAGGCTTTCAAACTCCCTGTCGAAAAAAACAACCGGGATAT
>JAKFDY010000278.1:0-28833 GCA_036675885.1 Lacibacter sp.
TACAAGGACATTACTGCCGATCCGAAACAGCCCTGCATTAATGCGCTTGCATCTGTTGCAGGAAAAACTTATCAACAAATTAAAGCTGCACACATTAAAGAGTACCAGCAATACTTTAATACGTTTTCAATACAGTTTTCAAAATCAAAAATCGGAGACGTAAAAGTCTCCCCTTCCGGGGGAGATTTAGAGGGGGCTTTACCAACTGATGAACGCATTGAACAATTTGCAACATCAAACGATCCTTCTTTTGTTGCATTGTATCTGCAATACGGCCGTTATCTGTTGATCGCTTCATCAAGACCGGGTACAAGACCAGCCAACCTGCAAGGGATCTGGAATGATTTGATCAATCCACCTTGGGGAAGTAAGTACACCACCAACATCAATGCACAAATGAATTACTGGCCGGCAGAGTTGTTGAATCTTTCGCCTTTGCATCAGCCATTGTTCGATATGATCAGTGAACTTGCAGTAACAGGAAAACAAACAGCGAAAGATCATTACAATGCACCGGGTTGGGTATTGCATCACAATACTGATCTGTGGAGAGGTACAGCGCCGATCAATGCAGCAAATCATGGTATATGGGTTACTGGTGGCGCATGGTTGTGTCAGCATTTGTGGGAGCGTTACCGGTTTACACAGGATAAAAACTTTTTAAAGAATAAAGCTTATCCTGTTATGAAAGATGCGGCTTTGTTTTTTAATAGTTTTTTGATAAAAGATCCCAAGACTGGTTATCTCATCAGCACACCATCCAACTCACCGGAGCAGGGAGGATTGGTTGCTGGTCCCACAATGGATCACCAGATCATTCGTGATCTGTTTAAAAATGTTATTGCTGCAAGTGAAGTGTTGAATGTAGATGCGGAATTACGTACAACACTCAAAGAGAAATATAAACAGATTGCACCGAACACAATTGGCAAACATGGACAGTTGCAGGAGTGGATGCAGGATGTTGATAATCCAAATAACAAGCATCGTCATGTATCACATCTGTGGGGATTGTATCCCGGCAACGAAATCAATTGGGATGAAACACCGGAGATCACCAAAGCTGCCAGGCAATCGCTGATCTTCCGTGGTGATGAAGCAACAGGCTGGAGCCTTGGCTGGAAAATTAATTTCTGGGCAAGGTTTAAAGATGGTGATCATGCATTTCATATGATCAAGATGTTGATGAGCCCTGCAAAAAATGGTGCCGGCAGTTACCCGAATTTATTTGATGCGCATCCCCCATTCCAGATCGATGGGAATTTTGGTGGTGCAGCAGGTATTGGTGAAATGCTGATTCAAAGTCACACAAAGTATATTGATCTGCTGCCTGCCTTGCCACTGGCTTTAGCCTGTGGTGAAGTGAAAGGCATTTGTGCAAGAGGTGGTTTTGTAATGGATATGCAATGGAATGCAGGAAAGCTGGTGAAGCTGAAAGTGAAATCAAAAGCAGGCACGGAATTGCGTTTGCGTTATAATGGAAAGATCGTAACAATTAAAACAATCAAGAACGGAGTATACCAGTTTAATGGAGAGCTTAAATAAATACGTGATAGTTAATTATTTTTCCGGCAACAGTATTTCTATGAAACCTCCGTTGCGTCGCACTCTTGTACGTTCTTATCAAAATGCAGCAACCCACCCCTTAGTCCCCTCCCGGGAGGGGATGCTAACTCACAGCCCTCGCTTGTATAAGAGCTTGCTTCTCTTTGTGCTTCTTTGTGTTTTTATGTCTTCGTGGCAAAAAACAAATGCACAGCGCCGGGATATTTTCTTAAACGAAAACTGGGTTACGATCGCAACAAGTAACGATCAGCAATTACCTTCCACTTCTTATCTAGCAGCAATTAACAGCAACTGGAAAAAAGTAAACATTCCGCATAACTGGGATCAGTACGAAGGTTACAGAAGGTTATTGCATGGTAACCGTCATGGTGATTCATGGTATCGTAAAACATTCACCAGCACACAAACAAAAACAGGCAAACGTTTTTTTTTGTTTTTTGAAGGAGTGGGATCTTATGCCACGGTTTATCTCAACAACAAAAAAGTAGGTGAGCATATTGGCGGACGAACAACCTTTACATTGGATGTAACAGATGTGATCAAAACAGATGGGACAGTAAATCAATTGGCAGTAAGAGCCTATCATCCATCCAATATTCAAAACCTGCCCTGGGTTTGTGGAGGCTGCAGTGATGAACGTGGTTTCTCCGAAGGTTCGCAGCCGATGGGTATTTTTCGACCGGTGCATTTGATTGTTACAAACGATGTGCGTATAGAACCATTTGGGGTACATGCATGGGCTGATATTTCAGCAGATAAAATTCAGTTGAACATTGCTGCCACACTTAAAAACTATTCGCAGAAAAAAAGAAATATAGTTATTGAACACAGATTGGTTGATGCAAGTGGAAAAGAAGTGAGCAGAATAATCGAACAAGGAGTAAGGATAGAGAAAGAAGATGTTGCTGAACAGAAATCTAAAATCGTAAATCTAAAATCTAAAATCAACCTATGGTCTGTTCAAAATCCTTACTTATACAAGATTGTTTCAGTCGTTAAAGAGAACAATCTTGTTATTGATAAAACAGAAACAGAATTTGGTTTTCGCACCATCAACTGGAAAAATCCGACCAATCAATTTTTTCTGAACGGCAAACCTGTTTTCATCAATGGTATTGCAGAGTATGAACATTTACTGGGGCAGAGTCATGCATTCAGCAAGGAACAGATTGTCTCCCGTTTCAAATGGATTCAGTCAGCAGGCTTCAACGCCTTTCGTGATGGTCATCAACCACATAATTTATTATATGGGCAGTTGTGTGATGAGAAAGGAATTTTATGGTGGACACAACTATCAGCACATGTATGGTACGATTCGCCTGAATTCAGAAAGAATTTCAAACAGTTGTTGCGTGAGTGGGTGATTGAACGTCGTAACAGTCCTTCCATTATTTTATGGGGCTTGCAGAATGAAAGCAAACTGCCTGAAGATTTTGCAAAAGAATGCACGGAGTTGATCCGTTCGCTTGATCCAACTGCATCAACTCAGCGTTTGGTGACAACCTGTAACGGCGGAACAGGAACTGATTGGGATGTGCCGCAAAACTGGACAGGTACTTATGGTGGTAATCCTGCCACTTATGATGATGATGTAAAGAAACAAGTGTTGATTGGTGAGTATGGTGCATGGCGCACAATCGATCTTCATACAGAAGGCGGTTTTGTGCAGAATGGTATCTTAAGTGAAGACCGTATGGTGCAATTGATGGAACAAAAAGTGCGTTTGGCAGAATCAGTGAAAGACAGCAGTGCAGGACAATTCTTTTGGTTGTTGACATCGCATGATAATCCCGGTCGTGTACAAGGTGGTGAAGGTTTGCGTGAGCTCGATCGTATTGGCCCGGTGAATTATAAAGGTTTGCTCACACCATGGGAAGAACCAACAGATGCTTATTATATGTTCCGCAGTAATTATGCACCTAAAGAAACCGAGCCGATGGTTTACATTGTTTCGCACACATGGCCAAACCGGTGGATGAAGCCCGGCATTAAAGACAGTATTTATGTGTACAGCAATTGCGATGAAGTGGAATTGTTTAATGATGTAAATGGTTCATCTCTGGGTATGAGAAAGAAGAACGGGATTGGTACGCATTTTCAATGGGACAATGTCAATATTCAATACAATGTGTTGTATGCGGTTGGATATGTGAGTGGGAAAGCAGTTGCAAGAGATACAATTGTATTGCATCATCTACCGCAATCATCCCACTTTAAACAACTGTATGCAAATGCAAAGGCGTTGACTAAGACAACAGCGGGATATGATTATATCTACCGCATCAATTGTGGTGGAGATGATTATACTGATGAAAACGGAAATGTCTGGAAGAATGATCGGCAATTGAAAAAAGGAATAAGCGGTTATGGCTCATTATCGTGGTCTGATGATTTTGAAGGGATGCAATCTTTTTTTGCAAGCCAGCGAAGAACATTCTCGCCAATAAAAAAATCAAAAGATTGGAAACTATTCCAAAGCTTACGCTATGGAAAGGATAAACTGAAATTTGAATTTGATATAGAAGACGGAGAATACTTAGTAGAACTGTATTTCGTTGAACCGTGGTTAGGAATAGGAGGCGGCATAAATGCAAAAGCTATGCGTTTATTTGATGTATCGATCAACGAAAAAACTGTGTTGAATGATTTAGATATTTGGAGTGAAGTTGGAACAAATGCAGCCTTAAAGAAAACAGTGACTGTAAAAGTAAAAGGCGGAAAAATGATTATTGCATTTCCTGAAAGCAAATCAGGACAAGCGATAATTTCAGCAATTGCCATTGCAAAAAAATCAACTGTTAACGATGAAAGTAGTGGAACGAGGCGAAGTAGTAGGTATAAATTTAATTCATGGTTGGATATTGGAGATAAAGTCTACGCTAAAGGGAATGCCACTATCAATTCGCTACCTCCAAACTTATTTGGGGCCCAATGGATGCAACTGAAATCAAATGAGGACAGCATAAGGTTTAATAGTAAATTCTTAGAGCCAACTGTTTTTTTTGTAGCGATACGAAATGTTGGCGAACTAAAAGGATATGAGAATACTCAAACCCAAATTATTACTGATGAAAACAATCACACTTTTTATAATGTGTATCGTAAACGCTTAAATGCTGGAGATTCTGTTTCGGTTTATGTAGACAGTAATAAGATTATTTGCATGTTGCCTTTATCAAAAATGCAACCTGCATATGATCTGAAACCAATCACGCCGTATCGTACAAACGTTGCCATTATCAGTGAAGGTGTAAAGAAAGATTCGATAAATGGAAGATGGTGTATGGTCATCAAATCAAATGCGGAAGCAACCATTCAATGGCCGGTGCAAACAGGTGTGGGTGATATTTATTCCATCACCGTAAAATATTATTATCCCAAAGAGCAAGTGATAAAAGCAAAACTGCAACTGTTTGATGCAGGTGGCAACAGGATGATGGATGAAACGGTTCAGTTTACATTTACACGGGTGGGCAAATGGAACCAGTTTACCGTGAATACGGGTTTTCAGATTAATGCAGGAAATTATGTGGTGAAGCTGGTAGCAGAAAACGGAACAGAGCTGGCTATATCGGGAATTGAGATACAATAATTGTCAATGGTGAATTGTGAATGGTCAATCTTAAAAGGTAAAATAATGATGAAGCGATGCTTGTTGATCGTAACGGTTATTTTCCTGAGTGTTCGATTGAATGCTCAGCAGTTAGCTGTTACGAATCTTCGTTGTGAAAGCCGCAACAATCCTTTAGGTGTTGAAGCTGCAAAACCAAAACTAAGCTGGCAATTAACGTCAACTCAACAAAACATTTTTCAAATAGCTTGCCGCATTCTTGTTGCAGATGATGAAGCGTTACTGAAAATGAATATCGGTAATGTGTGGGATTCTAAACAGGTCAAATCTTCAGCATCCATACAAGTAGCTTATGCAGGCAAAGCGTTACAATCAGCAAAAAAATATTTCTGGAAAGTGCAGGTGTGGGATAACAAAGGAAATACTGCTGCATGGAGCAGTACTGCACATTGGCAAATGGGTTTACTGCAAACAAAGGATTGGAGTAATGCAAAATGGATCGGTTGCGAAGAGATCAATGATACTGCTATTATTGCTCCGCATGTGCATCAGAGTGGGAAAAAAGCATGGGGCCCACGCAAGGATATTCTGCCTGTTCTCCGTAAAGAATTTGCTGTTGCAAAAAAAATAAAACAGGCGACTGTGTTCATCTGCGGTCTCGGTCATTTTGAATTAAGCATCAACGGTAAAAAAATCGGAGTTCATTTTCTTGCACCCGGCTGGACGAATTACAGCAAACATGCACAGTATGTAACATTTGATATCACAAAAAATATACAGCAAGGAAAGAATGCCATCGGCGTAATATTGGGCAATGGGTTCTATTATATTCCTTCTGAACGTTATCGTAAGATGACCGGAGCATATGGTTATCCCAAACTGATTTCAAAAACGCTGATTGAATTTACTGATGGAACAACACAGCAGATCATCAGCGATGAGAGCTGGAAGACAGATCAATCGCCGATCATCTACTCAAGCATTTTTGGTGGCGAAGATTATGATGCCAATCTTTTTCAACAAGGATGGAACGAACCGGGCTTTAATGATGCGAAGTGGAAACAGGTGATCATCACTAAAGGCCCTGCATTGCTCGAATCGCAAATGAACGAACCTGTGAAAGTGATGCAACAGTTGCCCACTAGAACAAAACGTGAATTAAAGCCAGGCATTACATTGTATGATCTTGGACAGAATTTTTCCGGTGTGCCATCTATCACTGTAAAAGGAAATAAAGGCGATACTGTGAAACTCATTTGTGGTGAATTGATCAATGAAGATGGAACCGCAAACCAAAAAGCAACAGGTAGTCCATCTTTCTTTACGTACATCTTAAAAGGTGATGGCGAAGAAAACTGGCATCCCTTGTTTACATACACCGGCTTCCGTTATGTAGAAGTGCATTGCAAGCCGAAAGAACATGAGCAATCACTTCCACAAGTATTAAAACTCGAAGGGCTGCATATTCGTTACGCTGCGAATATTGTTGGTTCATTCAGTTGTTCAAACGATCTGTTTAACCGTACACATACTTTAATTGACTGGGCCATCAAAAGTAATATGGTGAGTGTGTTCACCGATTGTCCCCACAGGGAAAAACTTGGCTGGTTAGAAGAAACGCATTTAGTAGGCGCTTCTGTTCATTACAATTATGATGTGGCTGCATTGAATAAGAAAGTGATCAACGACATGAAGAATGCGCAATACGCAAACGGAAAAATTCCCGAGATTGCTCCTGAGTTTACCGTGTTTACTCCTCCGTTTGATGAATCGCCGGAGTGGGGAAGTGCTGCTGTTATTTATCCATGGTATAATTATCAATGGTATGGCGATAAAGAGTCGTTGCTGCAATCGTACGATATGATGAAAGCGTATGTATTGTATCTGAAAGGCAAGGCAAATAACAATATTTTATCGCATGGTTTGGGCGATTGGTTTGATATAGGCCCGAAGAAATCGGGTTTCGCACAAATGACAAAGATGGGTGTAACAGCTACGGCTACGTTTTATTATGATCTCAACATCATGATCAAAATAGCAACTATGTTGAAGAAGAAGGACGATGTTAAGTTCTATCAGCAATTGGCAGCAGATGTAAAAGCAGCATTCAACAAATCATTTTTTGATCCCATCAAGATGCAATACGATTCTTCAAGTCAAACTGCCAATGCAATGGCCTTGTATATGGGTTTGGTGGAAGAAAAAAACAGGCGAGCTGTTGTTGATGCGTTGATCCGTGAAATAAAAAGCAGGAACAATGCATTAACTGCCGGCGATATTGGTTATCGTTATGTGTTGAAAGCATTGGAGCAAGCTGGCAGGAGTGATGTGATCTTTGATATGAATTACCGTGATGATGTACCGGGTTATGGCTATCAACTTAAACATGGAGCTACTGCACTCACCGAAAGCTGGCAGGCGTATGAATCGGTGTCGAATAATCATTTTATGCTCGGGCATTTAATGGAATGGTTTTTTGGCGGTCTTGCTGGTATCAGGCAAACAGAAACTTCTGTGGCTTATAAAGAAATTATGATCAAACCAGAATTGGTGGGGGATATAACCAATACAAAAGCGAGTTTTCAATCGCCTTATGGAGTGATCAAATGCGAGTGGGCAAAATCAGCAACAACATTTAACTTGCAGGCCCAAATACCGGCCAACAGCACAGCGGTTGTATATATACCGGCAAAGCAGGGACAAACCGTATTACGGAATGGGAAAAAAGTTACAGCAGTTTATGCAAACGGAAGAGCAGTGGTGAAGATTGGTTCAGGCAATTATGAATTTAGTGTGGTGAATGATTAACAGTGCACTATTTGCGCACTCTGTATAAATTCTTTGTAATCTCCGTGGCAAATATTGTAACCACGAAAAACACAAAGGATGCATAAAGAACACAGGGTTAAATTGTATAACAATTAAAATAATATTCGAAAATAGATTTTATGAAAGCATTAGTATGTCAGCAACCGGGTTCATTTGAGTATGTGGAAAAAGCATCACCCGAAATTCAACCCGGTCGTGCAATTTTAAAAGTAAAACGTATCGGCATTTGCGGAACCGATTTGCATGCCTATGAAGGAACGCAACCATATTTTGCTTATCCACGCATTCTTGGTCATGAGTTAGGTTGCGAAATTGTGCAGGTTGATGCTGATGCAGGTTTTGATGTGGGTGAGCGTGTAACACTCATCCCATATTTCAATTGTGGCGAATGTATAGCCTGCAGAAATGGTTTGCCTAACTGTTGTGCAGCCATCAATGTATTTGGTGTGCATGTGGATGGTGGTATGATGGAATATATTTCAGTGCCAACGGCTGCATTGCTGCATGGCGGCGATATGAATTTTGATGAACTGGCATTGGTAGAACCATTGGCTATTGGTGCACATGGCATCCGCAGGGCAGCAGTACGTGCAGGCGAATTTGTGTTGGTGATTGGTGCAGGCCCCATTGGTTTGGGCATTATGGAATTTGGTCGTATTGCAGGCGGACAGGTGATTGCAATGGATGTAAATGATAACCGTTTAAATTTCTGTAAGGATAAATTGAAAGTGCAGCATACCATCAATCCATTAAATGAAGATGTATTGCAGCGCTTAAAAGAAATTACGAACGGCGATATGCCAACAGTGGTGATCGACGCAACAGGAAATCAAAAAGCCATCAACAGTGCATTTCTGTATATGGCGCATGGCGCAAGGTATGTGCTGGTGGGCTTGCAGAAAGGAGAGTTGATTGTTAGTCACCCCGAGTTTCACAAACGTGAAGCAACACTCATGAGCAGCCGAAATGCAACGCAGGAAGATTTTGATCATGTGATGATGTGCATGCGTAATAAACTTGTTGATCCTGCAACCTACATTACGCATCGTGTACAGTTTGATGAAGTGAAAGATAATTTCAAAAACTGGCTCGATCCGAAGAATGGCGTGATCAAGGCAATGGTGGAGTTGTAATTTTAGAAAAATTTTTAAACGATCACAAGTAAGGACATATGCAATACAGAACATTAGGTAAAACAGGATTCAATATTTCAGCTATCAGTCTTGGTACATGGCAGGTTGGAGGTAAATGGGGCAGTGCGTTTGATGAAAAAAATGCAGATACAATTTTAAATACTGCTGTAGATAACGGTATCAACTTTATTGACACAGCCGATGTGTACAGCGATGGCGAAAGCGAAAAAGCGATTGGTCGCTTTTTGAAAACAAGAAAAGAAAAACTGTTTGTGGCTACAAAGTGCGGCAGGCAAATTCAGCCGCATGTGAACGAAAGATATACGCCTGCTGTGTTGCGGAAATATGTGGAAGACAGTTTAAAACGTTTACAGCTGGAAACAATTGATCTTATTCAGTTGCATTGTCCGCCAACGCCGGTTTTTTATCGTCCTGAAATTTTTGGTTTGTTTGAAGACTTGAAGAAAGAAGGAAAGATTCAACACTTAGGTGTGAGCGTAGAGAAAGTGGAAGAAGCATTAAAGGCTATCGAGTTTGATAATGTAACAACAGTGCAGATCATTTTCAACATATTCCGTCAGCGCCCGGCAGAATTATTTTTTGAACAGGCGAAGAAGAAAAATATTGGCGTAATCGTACGTGTGCCGTTGGCAAGCGGATTGTTAACTGGTAGTTACTCTGCACAAACAGTTTTTGAAAGCGGCGATCACCGACAGTTCAATCGTAATGGTGAAGCATTTGATAAAGGCGAAACATTTTCCGGTATTGATTATGTAACAGGTTTGCAGGCAGTTGAAGAATTAAAGCAGATTGTTCCTGCAGGAAAAACGTTGGCTGCATTGGCATTGAAATGGATATTGGATTTTGATGCAGTGAGTACAGTTATTCCCGGTGCTTCAAAACCCGAACAGGTAACACGCAACCTGGAAGCATTAAATGAACCATCGCTCAGCAGCAATCAGCTGCAACAGGTGCAAGAGGTTTATGAAAAGTATATCAAAGCATCGGTGCATCATTTGTGGTAGAAATATGAACCACGAAGGCGCAAAGGCACGAAGAAGCACAAAGGACAATTCCGTCAGACGCCCTCGTCGGACGGATAAAATAATTGCCACGGAAGCACAGAAATCAGGTGAAACTTCCCGTCTTTCCGTCGTCCCGGCAGATAAAAAAATGAAGTTGAATAAACATACTTTACTCATTGTTGCTTTCTTCTTGTTGAGTTTATTTTCGTCAGCACAGGTTCGTTTGATTGTTAATTTCAACAGCGGCTGGAAATTTCTTTTAGGGAATGATAGTCTTGCAAGTGAGGCCAAATACAACGATGCTAAATGGAGAAGTTTAAATCTGCCGCACGACTGGAGTATTGAAAGTAATTTCTCGTCTTCATTTCCTGCAACTAACCAGGGTGGTGCATTGCCCGGCGGTATTGGCTGGTATCGTAAAACATTTACTGTTCCTGTTTCATCTAAAAATAAAATTACCCGTATTGAATTTGATGGTGTTTATAAGAATAGTGAAGTATGGATCAACGGACATTATTTAGGTAAGCGTCCTTATGGCTATATCAATTTCTCTTACGATCTCACACCATATTTAAACTACGGTAACCCGAATGTGATTGCAGTAAAGGTTGATAACAGTCTGCAACCCGACTCAAGATGGTACAGCGGTAGTGGTATTTACAGAGATGTGAAATTGATTACAACAAAACAGATTTCTTTTGAACAATTTGCAACATTTATTCATACTCCGGTAGTGACAAGTAGTAAAGCAATTTTTTCTGCTAAAACAAATCTTATCAATGTTAAGCGTACGAATACTGCAATAGAAGTTCGTTGTGAGATATTTGATCCTGCTGGAAAGTTAGTTGCAAAAATTTGGCCGCAGGATTTAAAGAAGACTCAAGCAGATAGTGCATATTCCTTCCAAAAGGAAATATCAAATCCACAATTGTGGTCTGTTGATAAACCTGCTCTATATAAAGCTGTATTTAAAGTTTTTTTTGCCGCAATTCAAATGGACGAAATTGAAATACCTTTCGGCATCCGTTCATTCTATTTCGATTCAAAAAACGGTTTCATTCTTAATAATCAATCCTTAAAAATCCAAGGCGTTTGTATGCATCACGACCTGGGTGCATTAGGCGCAGCATACAATCATGCCGCAGCAAAACGTCAGTTGAAAATATTAAAGGAGATGGGAGTGAATGCCATCCGCTTCTCACACAATCCACCTGCAGCAGCTATACTTGATCTCTGCGATGAAATGGGTTTTTTGGTACAGGCAGAAGCATTCGACATGTGGAAGAAAAAGAAAAACAAATACGATTACAATCTCTATTTCGATGAGTGGCATGCACGTGATATACAGGCAATGGTGTTGCGTGATCGTAATCATCCTTCTGTTTTTATGTGGAGCATCGGTAACGAAATAAGAGAACAGTTCGACAGTACCGGAACAACTATAGCGAAGCGATTAGTTGATCTTGTGAAAGCAATCGATAGAACACGACCTGTTACCTGCGCCTTAACAGAAAATTTTCCGGAGAAAAATTTCATCTGGAAATCTAATGCATTGGATGTACTCGGCTTCAATTATAAGTTGTACGACTATGCAGAGCTACCAAAACGTTTTCCCGGTCAATCATTTGTTGCAACAGAAACTGCATCTGCATTATCATCAAGAGGTTCGTATGATATGCCAAGCGACAGCAATCGTCTTTGGCCGCCCGATGGTAAAACGCCAACTGTAAAAGGCAATGCAGATATGAGTGTATCGGCTTATGATCATGTGTATGCGTATTGGGGTTCTTCACATGAAGCAGCATTGAAGGCGGTGAACAAATACAAATTCATGTCGGGCATGTTTGTGTGGAGTGGGTTTGATTTTATTGGTGAACCTGTACCATATGCATGGCCTGCACGTAGTTCGTATTATGGTATTATTGATCTGGCTGGTTTTCCAAAAGATGTTTATTATCTCTATCAAAGTGAATGGACAAAAAAACCTGTACTTCATTTATTCCCGCATTGGAATTGGCAAAAGGGCGATACAGTAGATGTTTGGGCTTATTACAACAATGCCGATGAAGTGGAATTATTTCTCAACGGTAAATCATTAGGCAGCAAATCGAAAACAAATGATGTCTTACATGTTAAGTGGCGTGTGCCTTACCAACCGGGCGTATTAAAAGCTATATCAAAGAAGAACGGAAAAACAGTACTTGCAAAAGAGATCAGAAGTTCTGGCGCACCTACAAAAATTCAACTCATTGCAGACCGAAGTAAAATTAAAGCCAATGGAACAGATCTGTCATTCATTACTGTAAGGCTGTTAGATAAAGACGGTAATCTTGTACCCGATACCGATCAACTTATTGAATTCTCTGTTACCGGTGCCGGTTTTTTAGCAGGTACCGATAATGGTTTCCAGGCCGATAGTCTTTCACTCAAAAGTCCCAAACGTAAAACATGGAAAGGGCTTGCGCTTGCAATTGTGCAGGCATCCCGAAAAAAGGGAAATATTACCGTTACTGCAAAATCTGCCGGATTACCAATGTCAATTATTTCGGTAAAAAGTGAGTGATCACAGGTATAAAAGGGTTACGGGAACGATTGCGTATTTTTTTGGGGAATAGTAAAATGTTCCATCTTAATAGCAAAACCTTACATTTTTAAGGCTGTCAGCAAATGTACCTTTAGTTCATGAATGAATTCATTGGATCTGTTCCAAAATCATTCATCAAATAACGACTAAATGCTGTAGAATGAAAAGATATTTGCTTGCATATAATAATTGTACCAAACTGATCAGTAGCGTTTCTCCATCGCTCCGTTTATTTTCTGCAGGCAGAATCCTTTATTTATTTATTGCTTTTTTATCTGTAACAGTTGTTCATGCCCAGGAAAATAAAACAACTGATGCCAATTATATTAAAGTAATCACGGAACGTTCCGCAAAGATCGTTAACACACTTTCCATTAAAGATTCTGTACAGTATAAAAATGTATTAGCTGTACTCGTTCAACAGTATAACAGTATTAATAATATACACGAAGAAACTAAACTCGCTTTAGCAGCAATCAAACAGCAATCGTTCACCGCTCAGGAATCTGCTCTTCAGGTACAAAAGCAAGAAGAAAAAAAAGCTGCGCAGCTTCAGCAACTGCACAACTCTTTTCTTGCCGGGTTACAAAAGGTTATTTCTGAAGAGCAGATTGAGCTGGTGAAAGATGGCATGACTTACAAAGTGTTTCCTGTTACATACACCGCCTACCAGGACATGATTCCCTCCCTCACTGAAGAACAGAAAAAGAAAATCTATGATTGGTTGAAAGAAGCCAGGGAGCTGGCGATGGACGGCGAATCATCAGATAAAAAACACGCCATCTTTGGTAAGTACAAAGGCCGCATCAACAATTATTTATCGGCTGCAGGTTATGATCTTACCAAAGAAAGAGAAGAATGGCAGAAACGAATCAAAGCAAAAAAAGAGTCTTCTAAATAAACAACTACTGATCATTTTCATTCAACCCAAAAAGCAAAATGCCATATAACATGAAGTATTTGCAACAACCAAAACTACTGTTACTGATTGCCTTCTCGTTTCTTACAGTAACTTTATTTGCCCAGGAAGTTACCGTAACCGGTACAGTAACTAATAAAGAAACCGGCCAACCACTGGAAGGTGTATCTGTCCGTGTAAAAAACTCAAACACCGGCACCGTCACAAACGAACGTGGTGAGTTCTCCATCAAAGCTCCGTCCTCAGAATCCATTCTTTCTTTTTCGTATGTTGGTTTTGCCGTTTATGAACGTAAGGCTGGCGCATCGGGCTCTATCTCAGTAGTAATGGAAAAGGCAAATGACCAGCTCGAAGAAGTGGTGGTTATTGGTTATGGTACAAAGAAAAAAGTAAATGTGCTTGGCTCTGTTGCTACAATTAAACCATCACAAATTGAAGACTTGCCGGTAGCAAATCTTGGCTCTGCTTTAATTAATCGTTTGCCGGGTGTAGGTGTAAACTTCGCTTCAGGTAAACCTGGCTCAACAACATCAATTAACATCAGGGGTGCTAGTATATTCCCGGGTGCAACATTGGTAGGAGCTACATCCGATCCGTTATATGTAATTGACGGGATTGTTGTAACGAAAGAAGACTTCGATAACCTTGATGCAAGTTTGGTTGAAGATATTAGCTTCTTAAAAGATGCATCTGCAGCCATTTATGGTGCTGCCGGTGCGAAAGGTGTTGTGTTAGTTACAACTAAAAAAGGGAAGCCTGGAAAACCACGTATTTCTTATTCTGGTTATTTTGGTTCATCTACAGAAGCAGTGAAACCAAAAATCATGAGTGCATATGAGCATGCAAAAATGCTAAACGACGGTTATGAGCTCACAGGTGCATCTGCCAATCAGCGTTTTTCACAAGCTGATCTGGATTTTCTTAGTACTAATCCATATAAGAGTTGGTACGATGAAATGTGGAAACCAACTACATTAATGCGTCATACTTTAAATGTGAGTGGTGGGTCAGAAAGGATTACATTTTTCGCCGGTGGTAACTATTTCAGAGAAACCGGTAACTATGGCGATATAAGCGTACAGAAATATGGTTTCAGAATGGGTACCACAGCTAAGATCATTGAGGGTCTAACAGCGAATGTAATTTTCGCATCCGATTTCAGTAGCGATAATCGTAACACTTTGAAAGGTGCCAACGATGAAACAGACGATCTTTCTATACGTGCTATTTACTTAACACCAAAATGGGTGCCACTAACTATTAATGGTACATATGTTGGCTGGAACGGTATTAACCCTCCTGGCAACTGGAATCCATTAGCATTATTTAATTCCGGCAACTATAAAAGAGGTAACTCCCAAGGGCTAAGCGTAAATGCTTCATTAGAATATAAGCCTGCATTTATCAAAGGATTAACAGCAAGGGTTCAGTTCGGCAGGTTAAATCGCAACGCTAAAGGAAAAGAATATTTCCCTCCTTATTTCGTGGGCAACTTTATCCGTGGCGGACAAAATGGTTTACTTTTTACAGAGAACTTAAATGCAGGCACGCCTTTTCAACGTGTAAGCAACTCTGATCAGTTAGCTGAAGGTTCTGATATCAACGGTAGCTATCAATTAATTTCAACACTCAGCTATGGCAAAAAACTCAATAATCATGAGTTTGATATTATGGCAGGGTTTGATCAGAGCGAATCAAATACACAAAATATTTTCTTTTATAAGAATGGACAGTTGGTTTCTGGTATAGATCAGTTCTGGGCATTCAGCAATGATGGTCAAACCATTCGTAACCCATCTTATACACAATCAGTAAAACGTTCGTTTCTTAGTCGTTTAAACTATTCTTTTCTAGACCGCTACTTGTTGGAAGTTATTGCACGGTATGATGCATCTTCCAACTTTCCTCCCGATACCCGCTGGGGTTTATTCCCTTCAATTGGATTGGGGTGGAAAATAAGTGACGAAACCTTTTTTAATGATCGTCTTGGTTTCATCGACTATATGAAGATCCGGGCCAATTATGGTTTAGTTGGGGAAGACCGTGTAAACAATCGTTTATGGGAATCACGCTTTACACAAACAACCGGTATGTTATTTGGAACTACTGTTACAAGTGGTTTAGATCCCAATGTATCGCCTAACCCCAATATTACATGGGAAAAGGCCCGCACATTTAACGTTGGTTTTGATATGAACCTGTTTAAAGGCAAGCTTAGTTTTACATACGATTTCTTTCACCGCTTTAACTATGATGCATTCGACCGATTAGAGAACGGTGTATTGCCTCCAACAGCAGGTATTAACACAGCAGTTGTCAACTACGGCAAGAGTATCAGTTGGGGTAATGAGTTTTCTGTTGGGTATAGGGCCAATTTCAAACGTGACTGGGGTTTCACTGCCGATGTAAACTTTGGTTTCTCTAACAGTCAGATATTACAGGCTTATTATAATCCATCACGTTTGGGTACTTACGGATCAGATCAACTTGGTATTGGAATAGGTCGTGACCCTCGTCAATACAATGGCAGCAATGTTGGCTATATTACGAAAGGTATTTTACGCACGCAGGCAGAGGTAGATGCGTTATTGGCAAAAAATCCAAACTATCTTATCGGTAATGCTAAGCCACAGGTAGGCTTCATGGATTTTGAAGATATAAATGGTGATGGCAAAATCGATGATAACGATGTTACTATTATGTTCGATCGAACAACACCTCTTGTTAGTTTTGGTATGACATTCGGGGTTTCCTACAAAACATTTAAACTGCAGATGAATATGAATTTGCGTGTTGGCGGCAAACAGTTTTATGATGGAGAAGCAAGAAAAGTACCTACAACAACGCAAAATGCGGCTTCATTCTGGAACGATCATTGGACGCCTGAAAACCCCAATGCAAAATATCCACGTGCTGATGCTCCATTGGCCAAAGAAAACTCTACATTCTGGGCTGTTAATGGCACACAAAGCCGTATCAATAACATGGTGCTTTCATACTCGTTGCCAAAGCATATTTCAGAGAAATTGAAAATTCCTGATTTCAGGGCATTCTTAACAGGAACAAATCTCTGGAACATTATTAATCCTTTAAAGTATAAAGATCCTTATACATCAAACTTTGCAAGTTACCCAACTTTGCGTACTATTTCGCTTGGTGTTAACGTGTCATTATAAAGATTGCTAAAACAAGAATATTATGTCAATAAAAAATAATTTCACAAAGTTCACATTAATGCTCTGTATTGGTACTGTTGCATTAACTGCCTGTAGAAAAGACTTTTTTGATATTGAAGACCCAAATGGGATCGATTCAAAGATTTGGAATGATGAGGGTGCCGTAAACCTGTTTCTTAACAGGGGCTACGATCTCATTATACCTACATGGCCTGCAGTAGGAGGCATCCATAATACATCTGATGAACTGAATAATGCCAATTCGGCATTCCTGTATGGGACTTTAGTTGAAAATTCAGTAACAGATATTGGCACAGGAACATCTATCACCACAAACCGATACTTCGATATCAGGAGATGTAATGTTGCCATTGAAGGTATAAATGCAGGTACCCTTCCTGAAGCAACAAAGAAAGTACTGAAAGGTCAATTCTTCTTTTTACGTGCATTTGTTTATTTCAGGCTTGTGAATTTATATGGCGGCGTGCCGCTCATCTTAAAACCACAGGACCTTACGGGTGATGATTTGAATGTACCCCGTGCAAAAACCAGTGAGTGTATTGCCGCAATTGCAAATGATCTGGATTCGGCAGCCGCTTATTTGCCTACAAAATGGACGGGTGCAAACATTGGCCGTATTACAAAAGCAACGGCACTTGCATATAAAGGAAAAACATTAATGTATTGGGCAAGTCCACAATTTAACCCAACCAATATTACAGAACGTTGGGAAAATGCATACGAAGCAAATAAGGCAGCGTACGATACTGCTGTTGCTAATGGCTATATGCTGTTTAACAACTATGCCAATATTTTTGTTATTGAAAATAATGCAGAGGTAATGTTGGTACGTAAGCATGATGCAGTATCCATCAGTCCGGGCCGTGGGACAAACAATGAATACATCACAAGACCATTTTCAGAATCAGGCGGTGGTGGTTCTAACCAGCCAACATGGAACCTGGTGCAGGCATATACATCAAAAGATGGTTTGCCAATAACTCATCCTTCATCTGGTTATGATGAAACAATGTTTTGGCAAAACCGTGATCCACGTTTTGATATGTCAATTGCGTACAATGGTGCAGTTTGGCCTTTAAGTAACAAAGCAGGCCGTAAGCAATGGAGTTACACCGGTGTATTAGATGAATCTGCATCAACTATTGTAACGGGATTTTACTGTAAAAAAACAACAAACCCAACTTTATCGGCCACACAGGCACAATATAACAGCAACACTGGTGGTGGTAGTGGTATGGACTGGGTTGAATTTCGGTTTGCAGAACTAATAATGAATCTTGCTGAATGTGCAAATGAAACTGGGCGATTGGCAGAAGCTAAAGACCTCATACGACAAATTCGTGTACGAGCAGGCGTTTTACAAGGCTCTTTCGATTATGGCTTAGATGTGGCCACTGATGTTGCAAGTATGCGCACACTCATCTTGAACGAACGCCAGGTAGAATTTGCAATGGAAGGGAAACGTTACCATGATTTAAGAAGAACAAGAAATTTAGGTCTGCTTTCATCAAGACAATCGCTAAAATGTACACCAAAGGCGCCTTATTACGCAGGTACAGGAACAGTGGCAGGTAGAATTTATCTTGACAAACCTGATGCATTTGGTGTTAAACCCAGAGATACTGCCAACCTGAATGATCCAAATGTGTATACTTCAATGTTTACAGTAACAATTGCAACGCTTGAAGGATCAAATGTGGTGAGTATTCCGGAAAAATATTATTTCTATGCGTTACCCAATATATTCAATCAGTCTAGTTATGTAATGGCTCAAACCATTGGATGGGCTGGGGGCACATTTGATCCATTGCAATAAAATCCTTTACTACAATCAAACATTATATCATGAAATTTAAATTTCTGAACAGAACAAACATATTGGCTTTATTGCTGCTTTTTGTAACTGCTTGTGAAAAAAAGAGAGACCCGATTGATGCATATAAAGTAAGTGTAGAATATAAGAGCAGTAACGAGTATGCAGTCACCCAAAATGTTGAAGTGAATCCAAAAGATAGTATTTTCTTCGATTTTACCATTACTTCTGCAGAAGATATGACGTATGTGGAAATTCAGAAGAACGGTGTTCGCATAGATACTTTCAATGTAACTGGAAGTAAGAATACATTCTCCGCAAGCAAAGGCTATCGTGCAGATAGTGCAGCAGGAAATTATTCATATCGTGTGTTGGCCCGTAATAAGCAAGCAGTTTTTCTTGGTGATGGAAATAAGCTGTTAACTGTAACTGTAAAACCCGACTTTAACTTCTGGTCGTATAGAATAATTGCTGTTCCGGATTCTGTAAGTAAAACAAATAAATGTTATTACTCAACTGCTGATGGAAAGACTTACAGCTTTACAGATGGTGCAGCAAATTCTTCATCAATCGACTTTGGTTATTATTTCGATATAGCCGGTACAAATGCACATACAATTTATTCTTTGTCTGCCGCTCAATCACAACTTGATTTTTATGACATAACAAGTTGGACAAAGAACGCAACTGTTTTCAAGAAAATGCCATCATCAGTAAACTTTGTGTCAGGGTTAACTTCAGCAGGGGCAATTAATACCCTTGTTGCAAAGAATATGACTTCGGGAACCAGTGCGTCTGTAAATAAAATTACTACTTCATCGGGTAGTAATGTGATTGGTTTTAGAACCGCAGCAGGTAAATATGGTGCAGTTCTGATCAGGTATATAAAACAGAATTCAGCTGCAAATGGAACGCAGATTGAAGTAGATGTAAAAGTGCAGAAATAAGTTTCAGTATAACACAAACATGAAAAGAGAAAGTGTTATCACTTTCTCTTTTCATTAGAGCAGGTTTCAGTGTAAGAAATCGTCAATAATAAGTATAAATCAACATCATGAATTTCCTTCGTAAAAGAATTTACACAGTTGCAGTTTGTTTAGTGGCAGCAGGGAGTGCATTTGCACAGTATCCTGATATTCCCAAAGATGTTCAACAGGCATCTGATTCATTAATGCATGCAGCCAACAAACATTCAGACTCAGCGTGGCAGGTTGCATGGCCAATTATTCAAAAAGAAGCAAGAGAAGGCAAGCCGTATATTCCATGGGCTTCACGTGTGGATGAATTACCGCAATCAGATATTCTCGCATTTCCCGGTGCAGAAGGTGGAGGCCGCTATAGCTTTGGTGGCCGTGGCGGTAAAGTATATGTGGTTACCAATTTAAATGATGATGGTTCCGGTAGTTTACGTTGGGCTTGCGAACAAGGCGGTGCAAGAATTATTGTGTTCAATGTTGCAGGTATCATTCGTTTAAAAACACCGTTGATCATTCGTGCTCCATATATCACTATTGCAGGACAAACAGCACCCGGTGATGGTGTATGTATTGCAGGCGAAAGTGTATGGATCAATACACATGATGTCATCATCCGTTACATGCGTTTCCGTCGTGGTGAAACATGGGTGGGAAGAAGAGATGATGCAATTGGCGGTAATCCCATTGGTAATATCATTATCGATCACGTAAGTGCTACATGGGGTTTGGATGAAAACATGAGCATGTATCGTCACATGTATAATGATAGCACAGGAAAGATTGAAGATAAATTCGGTACAGTAAATATTACGATTCAGAATTCAATTTTTGGTGAAGCACTCGATACATGGAACCATGCATTCGGTAGCACATTAGGTGGAGAGAACTGTACATTCATGCGTAACCTCTGGGCCAACAATGCAGGTCGAAATCCTTCCGTTGGTTGGAATGGCATCTTCAACTTTGCAAACAATGTTGTTTATAACTGGGTACACAGAAGTATTGATGGTGGTGATTACAGAGCACAGTTCAATATCATTAATAACTATTTCAAACCCGGCCCTGCTACACCAAAAACAGCCATTGCTTATCGCATTCTGAAACCGGAAAGCGGACGAAGCAAGTTGAAAGAAAAATATTATGGCCGTGCTTATGTAAATGGAAATATCGTGGAAGGTTATCCCGCAGTTACCAAAGATAACTGGAATGGTGGCGTGCAGAGAGAAGGTGAAAATGATAAAGTTGAATTTGATGCGAGTATGAAATGGCCGAAACCATTACCAATGGCGCCGATTACAATTTTATCTGCTGAAGAAGCAAAAAAATATGTACTGGCAAATGCTGGTGCAACATTACCAAAACGTGATGCAGTTGATGCAAGAATTGTAAAGCAGGTTACAACGGGTAAGGTTGAAGTTGATCCCAATGTAAAGCCACCGGAAACACAATTCAAACATCGTCGTATGCCGCTTGATTCTTACAAGATCGGTATCATCACCGATCCTTCACAGGTTGGCGGCTACCCTGAATACAAAGGAACTCCTTATACAGACAGCGATAATGATGGCATTCCTGATGCATACGAAGTGAAGAATGGATTGAATCCAAAAAATGCAGCTGATGCAGCAAAAATTGCTAAGAACGGTTACAGCAATATTGAGAATTATCTTAACAGCGTAGTGGATGTAAAGAACGTGAAACCCAGCCCTTCTGTGGTAAAGAAATAAAGATCCGGCAGTACATACTGTTTTTGTATCTTATAATCAGTTTGAAAGGAATGAACGTGAAAAAAAGAACAGTATATCGTTATTTAATATTAATCAGTCTTATTGCAGGTCAACAGGCTTTACTTGCGCAAAAGCAGTTAAAGCCTGTTCCTCCTTTATACAGTGAGAAAGGGAAGTTAATGTACACTGCAGATGCGCAGGGTAATCGCATTCCCGATTTTTCTTACTGTGGTTACAAAGCATCTGAACAACCAATCCCGAATATTGATGTAAAAGTTGTGGTTCCTGTAAAAACCGGTGATGCAACTTTGCGTATTCAATCGGCATTGGATTATGTTGCGTCATTTCCTGCTGATGCAAATGGTTTTCGTGGAGCAGTGTTATTGCAGAAAGGAACGTATGAAGTATTGGGGCAATTGCGTATTACTGCATCAGGCGTGGTGTTGCGTGGTAGTGGAATAAATGCAACAACCATTGTTGGGGCAGGAACAGGACGTTTGGCATTAATAAAAATTGCAGGTACGAATGAAAAGGTACAGGTTGGACAAGCCGATGTAAAGATCGTTGATCCTTATGTTCCTGTAAATGCAACCAGCTTCAAAGTTGCTGTTGATTTTACCGGAAGAGATATCATCAATACAATAACCATTCGTCGTCCTTCAACTCAAAAGTGGATTACAACTTTAGGCACTGATATATTTGGCGGCGGCATTTCAGCATTAGGTTGGAAACCCGGCGACAGGGATTTGTTTTTCGACAGAACCATTACGAAGATTGATAGTAACACACTTACTATTGATGCTCCTCTAACTACAGCATTCGATTCAACGTATGGTGCTGGTACTGTTACATTTTATAATTACAAAGGTAGAATTGTCAATTGCGGCATTGAAAATATCAGTTTGATTTCCACTTTTGATAAAACAAATTTAAAAGATGAAGATCATCGCTGGAACGCCATTAATATTGAAAATGCAGAAGATTGCTGGGTAAGGCAAATCACCTTTCAGCATTTTGCAGGAAGTGCAGTGAGTATATTGGAGACATCCAAACGTATCACAGTTGAAGATTGTATTTCTCTTGCACCTGTTTCTGAAATAGGCGGTCAACGACGTTATACTTTTTTAACAACCGGTCAGCAGACTTTGTTTCAACGTTGTTATGCCGAGTATGGCTATCACGATTTTGCAGTTGGGTTTTGTGCACCTGGCCCCAATGCATTTGTACAATGCGAATCATTTCTTCCATATAGTTTCAGCGGAGCGATTGACAGCTGGGCAAGTGGTGTTTTGTTTGATGTGGTGAATGTGGATGGCAATGCGTTACGTTTTGCTAATCGTTGGCAGGATGCAAATGGTGCAGGATGGAGTGCTGCCAACAGTTTATTCTGGAATTGCAGTGCAGCACGCATCGATTGTTACAAACCACCTACTGCACAAAACTGGGCCTTCGGCAGCTGGAGTCAGTTTGCAGGCGATGGTTACTGGAACGAAAGCAACAACAGCATTACACCAAGAAGTTTATACTATGCACAGTTGCGTGAACGACTGAATAAAAATATTGATCAACTGGCACAGATCATGAATGTGCCGACAGAAGCAAGCAGCAGTCCATCTGTTGAAGTTGCACAAGAACTTACGAAAGAAGCATCAAAGTCAAGATTACAATTAAAAGAATTTATTGCACAGGCATCTGCCCGGAATAAAATTCCTGTTGAAGCAGGAAGCAGCAAAACAATTGATCAGATTGGCATTAAAAAAATAATTGCTCCAACTCTTGCGCCTGCATTACAAATAAAAAACGGTGTATTAGTAAGAGGGGATGAACTCATAACAGGTAAACGTTCAAATGTGCAATGGTGGAGTGGTGGTGTACAGGGTAGAGATATTCAACAATCCAAATGGCATATCACCCGTTTTGTTCCGGGTCGTTCGGGGAAAGGTTTAACAGATGATCTTGACGAAGTTGTGAGCGAAATGAAAATTTCAAACACGATTGCTATTGAACATAACTATGGTTTGTGGTATGATAGAAGAAGAGATGATCATCAACGTGTGCGAAGAATGGACGGCGAAGTATGGCCGCCGTTTTACGAATTGCCTTATGCAAGAAGTGGAAAAGAAACAGCATGGGATGGGTTGAGTAAATATGATCTTACAAAGTTTAATTTGTTTTACTGGAGCCGCTTGAAACAGTTTGCTGATCTGGCTGATCAGAATGGATTGTTACTCGTTCATCAAAATTATTTTCAGCACAACATTATTGAAGCTGGTGCACACTATGCAGATTTTCCGTGGCGAACAGCCAACAATATCAACAACACCGGTTTTGTTGAGCCTGTGAATTACGCAGGTGATAAACGCATCTTTTATGCGGAGCAGTTTTATGATATCTCAAATCCTGTTCGCAGAGAATTGCATAAAAAATACATCCGTCAGTGTTTAAATAATTTCAAAGACAATAACGGAGTAATACAATTGATTGGTGAAGAATTTACAGGTCCAATACATTTTGTAAAATTCTGGCTCGATGTAATTCGTGAGTGGGAAAAAGAAACAGGCAAGCACCCGATTGTTGGATTAAGTGTAACAAAAGATGTGCAGGATTCCATTTTAGCAATACCTGCTTATGCTGCAGTTGTTGATCTCATCGATATCCGTTACTGGCATTACCAGGCCGATGGAACAGCGTATGCGCCCAAGGGTGGAGAGAACTTAGCACCACGTCAACATGCCCGTTTATTGAAACCAAAGAAAACAAGTTTTGAGCAGGTGTATCGGGCAGTAAAGGAATATCGCACAAAATATCCAACCAAAGCAGTCATTTACAGTGGCGATAATTATCCTGAGTTTGGAATGGCTGCATTTATGGCGGGAGGAAGTATGCCTGTGTTATCTGCAACTATTGATGAAACAATTTTAAACGCTGCTGTTGGTATGAAGCCTGTTACATCAACCAACGCAAACGAATATATTCTGAGTGATGGTAAGAGCAGCATTATTTATAACACAGAAACAAGAAAACTGGAAAGAAGATGATGTTTTCGTCAGACGCCCTCGTCGGACGAATAATTGAAAGATGAATTTAAAATCCGTCCGACGAGGGCGTCTGACGGGGAGATAAAAGCTAAACAGAATTACAGAACCATGAACGGAGCGTCGCAACATAAGATCAATCAGGGTATAAAAGCTGGTAACACCATTTTGAATTACATGTTACTATTGGTTTGCCTGCTTGCAACAGTATCGCTTTCTGCGCAGGTGAAGCAATTAAAAGTGTCTGACAATAAACGGTTTTTTCAAACAATAGATGGTAAACCTTTTTTCTGGATCGGTGATACCGGTTGGTTGTTATTTGTAAAGTGTAGCCGTGAAGATGCGATTCATTATCTCGAAACAAGAAAACATCAAGGTTTTAATGTGGTACAGGTTATGGTGCTGCATGATATGAACAACACCAAAAATGTGTATGGTGATTATGCATTGATTAATGAAGATGCATCGAAGCCGAATGTTACCCCCGGTAACAATTTCGCAGATACAGCTGCATACGATTATTGGGATCATGTTGATTTTATTGTGAACGAAGCTGCAAAGAGTAGTATTTATATGGCGATGGTGCCGGTATGGGGCAGTAATGTAAAAGGAGGAAAAGTAAATGCACAGCAGGGCGAAGAGTATGCAAAATTTTTAGCCAATCGTTATAAAAACAAAACGAACATCATCTGGCTAAATGGCGGTGATGTAAGAGGAACAGAAGGAATGGATGTGTGGAAAGTGATTGGCCCGACTTTGAAGAAATACGATCCGAAACATTTGGTAACGTATCATCCACGTGGCAGAACATCTTCAAGCGATTGGTTTCATAATGAAGTTTGGTTAGACTTCAATATGTTTCAAAGCGGGCATAAAGATTATGTGCAGGATACGAGCAGCAACGAAACCAATCATTACGGCGAAGACAACTGGAAATTCATTGATGTAGATTACAAGTTGAAACCAGTGAAGCCAACACTGGACGGTGAACCTTCGTATGAAAATATTCCGCATGGTTTGCATGACAGTTTGCAGCCACGATGGACGGATGCAGATTTGCGTCGTTATGCTTACTGGAGTGTGTTTGCTGGTGGTGCCGGGTTTACTTATGGTGAAAATTCAACCATGCAGTTTAATAAGATGGGCGATTGGACAGCGAATTATGGTGTACGAATGAATTGGAAAGAAGCGCTGCTTTCACCCGGTGCAACACAAATGGGTCATTTGAAAAAACTCATGTTGAGTAAATCGTATTTTGATCGTGTGCCTGCACAGGAATTAGTAGTTGATAGTCGTGAACGTTACAATCGTGTTGCTGCAACAAGAGGAGCAAACTATGCGATGTTTTATGTGTATAATGGACGATCATTCTCAATTGATGCATCGAAGTTGAAGTTTGTGCCGACAAAAGCAAATTGGTTTAATCCCGCTACAGGTAAAAAACAGCCGGTTGATGGATATAAAAAAGGTAGAACAAGTTTTGATCCTCCAGGGGAACAAAAAGATGGTAATGATTGGGTATTGATTTTAGAAAAATAGGAAGTATGCGTTTTAAAACATTCATCATTCATTGCTCATTACTCATCTTGTTTGTTTCCTGTTCAAACAAAGCCTACCTCTTCACATCCTTTCACGAACCGGCTGATGCAGGTTTATGGATGTTGTACAGTTATGACGGCAAACACTGGACGGATCTTGATACAGTTCTTTTACAACCGAAAGTGGGTAACCAGAAGGTAATGCGTGATCCAAGTATGGTGCAAGGACCTGATGGTACCTTTCATTTAGTATGGACAAGTAGCTGGCGTGGCGATTTGGGTTTTGGTTATGCTTCATCAAAAGATCTTTTCAACTGGAGTGAACAGCAATTTATTCCGGTAATGAAGAACGAACCAACAACAGTGAATGTATGGGCACCTGAATTATTTTACGATGATGAAGCAAAACAGTATATCATCATCTGGGCAAGTTGTATTCCCGGAAGATTTGAACGTGGTATTGAAGAAGACAGTAACAATCACAGGATGTATGTTACCACAACAGTTGATTTTAAAAACTTCAGCGAGACAAAATTATTTCTCGATCCGAAGTTCAGCGTTATTGATGCCGTGATCGTAAAAAGAAAGAAAGATGATTATGTGCTTGTGCTGAAAGATAATACAAGACCTGAGCGGAATATTAAAGTGGCATTCGGCACATCACCGCTTGGCCCATGGACAAATATTTCAAAACCTTTCTCCGATAATTTCACAGAAGGGCCTTCTGTAGTGAAACTAAAAGATGAATGGCTGATCTATTTCGATTCGTACCATAAGAAAATTTATGAAGTGGTTGCAACCAAAGATTTTGTAAGTTTTGAAAATGTAACCACAAATGTAACAGTGCCGGAAGGGCATAAGCATGGAACGATTGTTCCGGTGAAGAAAAAAGTTGTCAAAAGATTGTTGAAACCCTGACGACGGTTGCAAACCCCGTCAGCGGTTAAAGTAAAATAAAGAAATAATGAAATTGATTAGTAGATACATTCTGGTTGGTATTATTTTTTTCACCTCTTTAGGGGATGGGGGCTTGATTGCACAAGATACCGCTCGCTATACTGGTACAACCTTATCGAACGTTGATTATCATCACGGACAATTATCACCTGCAGTTGGTGTACACAATATTCAAACCATGCGGGCCAACCGTGCAGATACCGGTGCCACATCATGGACATACAATCATGCACCAATGTTAGCTTACTGGAATAATACTTTCTATTTGGAATATCTAAGCGATCCTGTTGGTGAACATATTCCACCGGGACAAACATTATTGCAAACATCAAAGGATGGTTACAATTGGACTTATCCTGTTGTCATTTTTCCGCCGTATAAAATACCGGATTGGTTTGTAAAACAAGGAAAAACTGATACTGCAAAGAACAGCTATGCAGTCATGCATCAACGCTTTGGTTTTTATACATCCAAATCAAAGCGATTATTTGCATTGGCGTTTTATGGTATTGTGCTGGGGCAAAAAGATGATCCCAATGATGGGAATGGTATTGGTCGTGTGATCAGGGAAATAAAAGCTGATGGTGCATTCGGGCCGATCTATTTTTTGCGCTACAATCATTCGTTCAACGAAAAGAATACAAATTACCCGTTTTACAAATCATCAAAAGACAAAGGCTTTGTTGCCGCTTGCGGTGAAATTTTAAACACGCCTTTGTTGATGATGCAAACTGTGGAAGAAGGCGATCGCAACGATCCATTAATTCCTTTGCAAAAAGATTTTAAGGCATTCAACTATTATCATCTGCCAAATGGAAATATAGTAGGGCTTTGGAAATCGGCATTGACAAGCATTTCAAAAGATGAAGGAAAAACCTGGCAATACAATCCAACAAGGGCGCCGGGTTTTGTTAACTCCAATGCGAAGATCTGGGGACAGCGAACTAGTGATGGGGAATATGCAACCGTGTACAATCCTTCTGAATTTCGCTGGCCTTTGGCCGTTAGCGTAAGCGATGATGGGTTGAATTATAAAAATCTCTTGTTGGTAAATGGTGAGATCACTTCCATGCGTTATGGCGGTGCATACAAGAGTTATGGTCCGCAGTATGTGCGTGGCATCCAGGAAATGGATGGCAAACCTGCTGATAATAATATGTGGGTGACCTACAGCATGAACAAAGAAGATATGTGGGTAAGCCGAATTCCTGTGCCGGTAAAAGAAAAAGTGACTGTACATGTAAATGATGTGTTCAATAATCTGCCTGCAGGAAAAGAACTGAACGAATGGAATATTTACAGTCCGCTTTGGTGCAGGGTGAATGTGGAAACGGTAAACAATCAAAAAGTAATTGCCTTACACGACAGCGATCCGTTTGATTATGCAAAAGCAGAACGAATTTTTCCTGAATCGAAAAAGGTGACGGTTGAGGTTGACTTAAGCGCACAACAGACAAACACCGGCAGTTTTGAAATTGAGTTGCTCGATAAAAAAGGAACAGCTACGCTTCGGTTGATACTTGATTCAACTGGAAGTATTTTAACCAAGCAAGGCTATCGTAACAAGAGTTTGGGCAAATACACGGCAGGTGAACAATTGAACATTAAAATTGAATTGAACACTGCCACACGTTTTTATACAGTTACGATCAACAACGGTAAACCCAATCTGAATGTATTCTTCCAGCCGGTTGAATCAGTAGAACGATTATTGTTCAGAACGGGTGAAGTCCGTCGTTTTCCTAATGCTGATACCCCAACCGACCAGAATTATGATTTGCCAAACGCCGATGCAAAAGCAAAAGAAACAGTTTATTTTGTTCATTCAGTAAAAACAAGTAGCCAGTGATGAATAAGATCGTATGGATATGTAAGTATTATTTGAACCACGAAGACGCAAAGACACAAAGCTTCACGAAGACTTTGTGTTTCTTTGTGCTCTCCGTGTCTCTGTGGTTCAAC
>JAKFDY010000279.1:0-9751 GCA_036675885.1 Lacibacter sp.
TCTTGCTGATGTCTGCAATACGGACAGGTAATGGTTGATGTAAGTAATATCTTCATTGGTTCTTATTCTTTAGCATCAATCAATTCGATTTTACCGTTGCGTTTTAATTCTCTTTCCTTTATCATTTCAAAAATCACCGGAGTAATCAGTAGCACATAAATAGTAGATGAAATGGTGCCGCCAATTAACGGAATGGTGATTGGGCGCATAATATCACTGCCTACACCTGTTGCCCAAAGAATGGGAATCAAACCAAACAGCCCAACAGATACCGTCATCAGTTTTGGCCTTAACCTTTTGGCAGAACCTTCAATTACAAATTCACGAATAATGGCAGACGTAAGTGTTGCTTTGCTGTTACCATGTTTGGCAACCATGTTCTGCATCGCTTCATTGAGATAAATCGTCATCAACATCGCTGTTTCAATGGCCATTCCAAACAATGCAATAAAACCAACAGCAACTGCTACTGATAAATTGATACCATAGAAATAAACCATAAACACGCCGCCGATTAATGCAAAGGGAACGGTGAGCATTGTCACTGCTGCTTCTTTAAATGAATGATACGTGAAGTACAACACCATGAAGATGATAATGAGAACAATGGGAAGAATTGTTTTTAATGTTTGGTTGGCACGTATCTGATTTTCCCACTGGCCGCTCCACTCAAGAAAATATCCTTTTGGTAATTTGGTGATCATCTGGTTCAATCGGTCCTGCGCTTCCTTTACCGTGCTTCCTAAATCTCTTTCACGAACATTGAACAATACTGTTCCTCTTAGCATCGCATTTTCTGAATTGATCATCGGCGGGCCATCGCTCAGCTTTATATCTGCCACTGCTTCTAATGGAATAGGACCGAAATCCATTGTTTGCACCTGCAAACGTTTTAATGCGGAGAGATTGTTACGGAAATCCTGTCCGTATCTTGCATTCACTGAAAAACGTTGACGGCCTTCGATGGTTGTTGTGAGTTTCATACCACCCAATGCACTTTCAATTACAAGATTTACATCATCCACACTTAAGCCGTATCGTCCGATCTCTTCACGCTTCACAGCAATGTCGATGTATTTGCCACCGGTGATCGGTTCAACATACAGATCTTTCACGCCATCAATTCCTTCCAGTTGTTGTTTGATGGTTTGCGCAAATGCATAAATGCTGTCGAGGTTTTGTCCATATACTTTCAAGCCCACATCAGTACGAATACCCGTTGAAAGCATATTGATGCGGTTGATGATGGGTTGCGTCCAGCCATTTGTAACACCCGGTATCTGCATCTTCGCATTCAGAGCGTTGATGATCGCATCTTTGGTCATGTTCTTCCGCCATTCACTTTTAGGTTTTAAGAGAATGATGGTTTCAATCATGCTGATAGGGGAGTTGTCGGTTGCAGTATTTGCACGACCGGCTTTGCCAAGCACATGCGCCACTTCAGGAACAGTACGAATCAATTTATCCTGCACCTGCAATAAACGTTTTGCTTCCGAATTAGAAACGTCGGGTAATGTTACCGGCATAAATAACAAAGAGCCTTCATCAAGCGGCGGCATAAATTCAGAACCCAATCTTGTCATCATGATAATGCCAGCAGCCAATGCAATAAGATTAACAGCAATGGTTGTTTTGCGCCATTTTAAACAGAATTTTAAAACGGGCGTATATATTTTTTCTAAACTTCTTGTGATGGGGTTGGAGCTTTCGGGTTTTAACCTGCCTTTCAGAAAAAAGGAAATCAATACGGGCATCAATGTAATGGCGAGAACAGCATCGATCAACAGAATAAATGTTTTTGTCCATGCCAATGGATGAAAGAGTTTTCCTTCCATACCCGTTAATAAAAACACGGGTAGAAATGAAGTGATTACAATAATGGTTGAATAAAAAACACCCGGCCCAACCTGTTTCGACGAACGCTCGATGATCTCCATTTTTTCGGCCGCTGTTAATGGATCTTTCTGTTGCTTAAATAGTTTCATTGTAAATGTTATTGCTTGTTGCTCATTGCCTGTTCTTTTTCCAACTGTGCTTCGCTGATATGCCGGTACGCATTTTCAACCATCACAATACCATCATCCACCACCACACCAATTGCCAATGCAATACCTGTGAGCGACATGATGTTGGAGGAGATGCCAAACATTTCCAGGAAAATAAAACCTGCTGCTACTGAAATGGGTAATTGAATAAGGATGATGACTGCACTTCGCCAATGAAACAGGAAAAGCAGTACGACAATGGATACGGCGATCATTTCTTCGATCAATGTGCCTTTTACTGATTCAACAGCTTCCTGTATCAATGTGCTTCGGTCGTAAGATGGTTTAAAGGTTACACCTTCAGGTAATCCCTTTTCCACTTCTTTCATTTTTTCTTTTACTGCTGCAATTACTTTGTTGGCATTTTCATCATAACGCATCACCACAATGCCGCCTACTACTTCGCCTTTTCCATCCATATCAAAAATGCCAAGTCGTAAGTCGCCACCCATTTGTACTGAACCAATATCTTTTACACGAACAGGATTGCCGTTGTAATTATTTAAGGCGATGTTTTCAACGTCTTCTTTGTTTTTGATATAACCCAAACCACGAATGATGTAAGCCATGTCTGCCATTTCAAATTTCCGTCCACCCACATCATTGTTGTTGCTCTTCACTTTGTTCATTACATCCATCAGTGAAATATTGTAGTACTGCAACTTCACCGGATCGATCACGAGTTGATATTGTTTTTCAAACCCACCAAACGATGCTACTTCAGCAACACCGGGTACTGTTTGCAATGCGAATTTGATGTACCAATCCTGCAATGCACGCTGCTCACCTAAATCCATTTTTGGTGCATCAAGATGATACCAATAAATATGACCAACTCCTGTTCCATCAGGACCAAGTGAAGGCGTTACACCTTGCGGCAATAAACGTTGTGCAAAATTTAAACGTTCCAATACTCTTGTTCTTGCCCAATAGATGTCAACGTTGTCTTCAAAAATCACATACACAAAACTCATCCCGAACATGGAAGAGCCACGGATGTTTTTAATTTTCGGAATGCCTTGCAGGTTACTCACCAATGGGTAGGTTACCTGGTCTTCAATTACCTGAGGACTACGTCCCATCCACTCGGTAAATACGATCACCTGGTTTTCACTCAAATCAGGAATGGCATCGATCGGGTTTTTGTTGATGGAGTAAATGCCGTAGGCAAACAGGCTTGCTGCCACCAGCAATACAACAAGCCTGTTACGTAAGGCCAGTTCAATTAATTTTCGAACCATAAATTTTAATTTGCCATAAGCAATCGTCAATTGGCAACCGGTATTTTTTGTGAGTTGCCAGTTGTCAATTGACTGTTGATTATTTAATTACTTCTTCTACCGAACCACATGCAGGCATTTTTTCGCCGAAATAAGGATTCTTTATTTCCTTTATTTCACTGATCCACATAGCACCTTTATTATCGTTTGCCATTGGGCAATGATCGTGGTATAAAGGTCTGCCGCCACCAAACGTTTTCACTAATGAATACATGTCCTCACTCATGAGTATAAAATGAGAGCGCTGGTGTTTAATGTCGGCGGCATTTTTTGCAACATGCTCGCCATGGTCCTGCAGTTCAGATGTAATTTCATCATACGCCTTTTTTTGCTCGGCTGTAAGCAATGATTTGTCAACCTTTTTTACAGCATCCATCATTGCTTTACCACCATTAGCAGCTTCGTCTGCGTTGTCGTTTGCCAGTGCATTCTTAATATGCAGGTAGTGATCAACAATCAGCTTAATGGAAGCTGCTGCCGTTGCATCTACATTTGTGTAAAGAACAGCTACGGTTTTTACCTCTTTATCATCCACTACCGCAGGTTGCTGTTGTATGCTGTCTTTCATGTCATGCCCGTCATGTTCATTCTTTGTATCGTTGTTGTTACAGGCCATAAGAATCACTGCGCTTATGATTGCTGTTGAAAAGAATTGCTTACTCATCATGATTTTTCTTTTAATTATTATTGCTTTTCTTTTAAATCCATTCCGCATTTGCTGCATTTGCCGGGCTTGTTGCTTGTAACATCCGGGTGCATGGGGCATACATATGTTTTTGCAACTTCTGTTTTTGTTTTTTCTTTTGATTTCACCAGGTCCATTCCGCATTTAGGACACTTGCCGGGCTTGTCGCTGGTAACATCCGGGTGCATGGGGCATGTATAAGTTTTCATTACCTTCATTTTCATTTGTTCTTTTTTCGACATGTTTAAATCCATTCCGCATTTTGGGCACTTGCCTGGCTTGTCGCTGGTAACATCGGCATGCATAGGACAGCTGTAACTTTTTGTTACATCTTTTTTCATCTGCTCTTTTTTAGAAAGCTCAAGCTTCATACCGCAAACAGGACAGTTGCCTGGTTTTTTTGCAGCAATAGAATCATGCATAGGGCAGGTGTATAATGTTGGGTGAGGTCCTTTATCTTTTTTGCCTGCTTTTTCCTGTGCAAATGTGTTTACAGAAACGATGGTGAATACTGCCATCAACAGTAATTGTAACGTTTTCATTTTTTTTATTTTATGGTGAAGAATAATAAGTGGGTATATGCAAATACCAATAGCCTGGCAACTCATTGCCCGGCTTATACAAACAGAAAGAATTTAAATACGGAAGGTGCAGTTACGGATGTAAACAGACGGTTGTGGACTTCGTGGAGGTGCATTGCTGAGAGGGAACTTTTCTGTTACAGAAGTGATCCTGACGAAGTTGTAAACAGGGTGCAATGCAGGTAAGGGTGTTGCCAATGAAAGCGTAAGTTGAAATACTGCTGTTGCTTTCTGATCTTTTTCAATCTTTAATTGCTTCTGTTCGTCTTTGCAGCAACTGTTCTTGCCCTTGCCATCTTTTTCCATCCCGCAATTCTTGCAGGTATTCTTTTCGTCGCTGTGCCCAATGCTCCAGTCCACCAGTTTATCCATGCAATAATGCATTTGCAACGTGGCTCCGCTGGAGGTGCTGATGTAGAGAAAAGATAATATGGCTACTACGAGCTTTTTCATGTTATGCTGCATAAAGTTAAACAGTATTACATTAAAAACAACATGGTAATACTCATGATTATCATCAGTCCGTCTTCAATAATGGTGATAGTGCTCATGGGCAGGTTAAATACCGCTCCAAGACACGCGCAACGGATCTTGCGTTTGTTCAGCACACTCTGTAATACTCCAATGATACTTACGCTCATTACACCCAGGGTGATCCAGTTTGTAAGAACAGGATTGAAATTAACAGCAAAAGCAACACCAAGGGCCAGTTCAATAAACGGATAGATGTAGCCCCAACGGCGGAATCGTTTAGCAATAAGATCGTACATGGAATAGCTGTCGGAAAAACCCTGTAAGTCTAACAATTTAAAGAATGAAAATATAAGGAAGAAGCCACTCATGAATACACGCATGAACTGCATGCTGCTGATACTGCTGCCGGTCCATGAAAGAAGCACACTCAACACAGTGATATACCCAAAAATGAGCAGTATGGGTTTGTAAGTGGCCAGCCAGCTTTTTGTTTGTTCAGCTGTTTCATTGTGATGTGTTGCGGCAATCTGGTATTTACTGTCGTTGCCACCCAATGCAGCTTGCAATGTATTAAGCGAAATGTGTTTCTGCATTTCGATGGTGGCCGTGTTGGTATCTTTTGAAACTTCTACCGATAAAATATCGGGCACAGAAAGCAATTTGCCTTTTACTTTGGCTTCGCAACTGCTGCAGGTCATGCCGGTGAGGTTGTAATTGTGTGTCATAGCAATTTAATTTATGCAAAGCTATTATCACATGCAGCAGGCATTGTTACAGAATCATGGATTCGATTTACACTATTTATAGTTCTTCAATATTCCTGCGTTTATTTTCTTTAAGCGATTTGAAAAAAGTAGGAGTGAGGCCAGTTTGTTTTTTAAACTGGCTCGACAGATGCGCAACGCTGCTGTAACCCAGTTCAAATGCAATTTGTGAAAGTGATAACTCGTCATACATGAGCAGTTCTTTTACTTTCTCAATTTTCTGGGCGATGTAATATTTCTCGATGGTGGTTCCTTCCACTTCGGAGAAAAGGTTGCTGAGATAACTATAGTCGTGATGAAGTTTTGCTGAAAGATGAGCCGACAGATTTCCGCTGAGTTCTTCTTTGTTATGATGAACCAGTTCGATGATGGTGGTTTTGATCTTGTCGATGATCTTGCTCTTGCGGTCGTCGATCAGCTCAAAGCCAAGCAGTTTAATGGCATTGCTGAATTGTTGTAATTGCTTTTCAGTTGGCTCTTTCTTCAATTCCACTTCGCCCAATTGCACATTCAGCGGTTGAATACCTGCTTTTTCAAGCTCGGCATTTACCACCATTGTACAACGGCTGCAAACCATATTGCGGATGTAGAGTTTCATGATGTTTTGATCACTAAGTCCATTTTTTTAAAAGGGAAATTTTTACGCATGAACAACCGTAACATTCAACTCCGGTTTATCCAGCAGGAATGCCGCCATCTCATCGTTCATGTCAAATCCTTTCTCCAGTGTTTTCATGCTGATCTTCCAGTTGTCTTTCGGATCGTATAAATTAAATTTCAGACTGATCTTTCCGGGGTTCTTTTTTACATTCTGTTCAATAAAATCAACGATCTCTTCATTTAAAAAGCGGGGTTCAATATCAACGATCAGCTGTTTGGTCATGGTACGTTTTACTGTTTCAAGCAACAGCACCTGGTTGATCTTGAATTCAAAATCATCGGCTTTGTTCCAGCGGTTTTTAAATACACCGGTAATAAACACAACAGCGCCGGGAGTAAAGTGATCTTTGAATTTTACAAAGTCTTCACCAAACAATGCAAACTCAGTATTGCCTGTATAATCTTCGATCATACAAATACCAAACTGCTTTCCTGTTTTGGTTACACGCTGGTTGTGCGCAGTAACCAGGCCGGCCAGGCGAAATGTCTGGAATGGATTTGCATGCAAAAGGATTGCTTCTTTAAATTCATTAAAATCACTAAGCGGTGTGATCTTGTAATGTTGCATTTCAAATTTGAAATGATCTAACGGATGACCACTGATGAAGATACCCGTGATCTCTTTTTCATGATCGAGTTTTTCTGTTAAGGTCCACTCTTCACAGTTCACAATTTTTGGTGTTGGTATTTCCATCATCATACTTTCACCAAACAATGTGTTGGTATTGCTTTGCACATTTGCCTGGAAACGGTTGCCAAAGCTGATGATACGTTCCAATGTATTCACCGTGTCGCCCGGCATAACATGAAAGTATTGTGCACGATGATATTCTTTAAAGCAATCGAATGCACCGCCATACACCAGACTCTCTAATGATTTTTTATTGACAGTACGCTGGTTCACACGTTTGATAAAATCAAATACATTTTTATATGGACCTTTCTTTTCACGCTCTTCAATAATGCTGTCAATTGCAGCTTCACCCACACCTTTCAATCCACCTAAACCAAAACGGATCTCACCTGCTTTGTTCACGGCAAAACCATTTTGTGATTCATTAATATCAGGCCCAAGTACTTTAATGCCCATGCGCTTACACTCTTCCATAAAGAAGGTGATCTTTTCAATGGCACCGGCATTGTTCAATACAGCACTCATGTATTCACCGGGATAGTGTGCTTTTAAATAGGCTGTTTGATACGCTACAAATGCATAACAGGTAGAATGCGATTTGTTGAATGCGTATTGGGCAAATGCTTCCCAGTCGGTCCATATTTTTTCCAGTTTATCTGCAGGGTGTCCTTTGGCAGAAGCACCATCGATAAACTGTTTTTTCATTTTATCCAGTACAGCCTTTTGCTTTTTACCCATCGCTTTACGCAATACGTCGGCATCACCTTTACTAAAGCCGCCCAGTTTTTGTGCAAGCAACATTACCTGTTCCTGGTAAACGGTGATGCCATACGTTTCCTGCAGGTATTCTTCCATTTCAGGAAGATCATAGCTGATCGCTTCCTTCCCATGTTTCCGGTCAATAAAGTTGGGGATGTATGCAATGGGACCGGGACGATACAAAGCATTCATCGCAATCAAATCACCAAATTGATCGGGCTTTAATTCACGCAGGTACTTTTGCATACCCACACTTTCAAACTGGAATGTGCCAATGGTTGACCCGTGTTGATAGAGTTCAAATGTTTTTGTATCCTCTAATGGAATAGTATCAATATCAATTTCAACTCCGTGATTTTGTTTGATGAGCTGCAATGCATTCTTCAGGATGCTGAGTGTTTTTAAACCAAGAAAGTCCATCTTGATTACACCTGCATCTTCAATTACACTTCCTTCAATTTGTGTTAACCACAGTTCCGATTCTTTTGAAGTACAAACAGGAATTAAATCAGTAAGATCTCTTGGTGCAATGATGATGCCTGCTGCATGGATGCCCGTATTACGAACAGAACCTTCTAAAATTTCTGCTTCATGTAAAATTCTTGCAGGCAGATCATCGCCGGCATAAACCTGGCGAATTTTTTTTACCATCTCTAATTCATCCGGACCAAAGGCTTCTTTTTCTGCTAAACTTTTTTCGCCGGTAAATGGCGCATGTAATACACGCTTCAAAGAAACACCTGGACGTTCAGGAACTAATTTCGATAAAGCACGGCTTTCAGCCAATGGCAGATCCATTACACGGGCCACATCAGCAATACTACTTTTTGCAGCCATTGTACCATAGGTGATAATTTGTGCCACCTGTGCCTTGCCATATTTATCAACAACGTAGTCAATTACTTTTTGTCGCCCTTCATCATCAAAGTCCGTATCAATATCCGGCATTGATTTACGATCGGGATTCAAGAAACGCTCAAACAGCAAATTGTACTTGATCGGATCAATATTGGTGATGCCAATACAATACGCCACCACACTACCTGCAGCCGAACCACGACCTGGCCCCACAAATACGCCCATATCTCTGCCGGCTTTAATAAAATCGCTTACAATTAAGAAGTAACCTGCAAAGCCCATTGTTTTGATGGTGAACAATTCAAAATCGATACGTTCCCTTGTGGTTTCTTCTATTTCATGATAGCGTTCTTTTGCACCGATATAAGTAAGATGTTTTAAAAACTCCCATTGGTTCAGGTTGGCATCGTCATGCACCTGGAATTCTTTTGGAATAGGAAAGGCAGGAAGCAGAATATCTTTCTTCAGGTTCAGTACATCGATCTTATCAACGATCTCATTGGTATTGTCGATGGCCTCAGGCACATCTTCAAATACCTTTTTCATTTCGGCTGTAGTCTTGAAATAGAATTGATCGTTGGGGAATGCAAAACGTTTGTTTTTCACATTCACATCATCATCCGAAAATTCACGCAGGGCAGGCGTACTTTGTTTTTCGCCCGTGTTGATGCACAACAAAATATCATGCGCATTAAAATCGGTTTGATCAACATAGTGTGAATCGTTGCTGGCGATAACTTTTACATCATACTTCTTGGCAAATTTTAACAGCACAGCATTTACTTTATCCTGCTCCACCATGCCATGCCGTTGTATCTCTACATAATAATCTTTCTGAAAAATATTCAACCACCACTTGAATTCATTTTCTGCATCTTCTTCACTTTTGGTTAAGATCATTTGCGGTACCATGGCGCCGAGGCAACAGGTAGTGGCAATTAACCCCTCATGATATCTATGAATAAGTTCTTTATCAATACGTGGATATTTGCTGTACATGCCTTCAATAAA
>JAKFDY010000280.1:0-1620 GCA_036675885.1 Lacibacter sp.
AGAGAACTAACCAGTTTCTTCTTCTCGGAAAAGTAAGTTTCGCTTAATATAGTCTCCGAATAATAATTATTCCAGGTGCTTGTTTGGGCAGGCAAAGAAAGGTTACTGATACAGCCATGCAGATTTTGTATTATCTGATCAATGTTTTTCTGTGTGATCTTTCTGGTTGTTTGCTTTTGCTCAGTTGATTGTTTCCCGGTTATCTTTCCTTGCAAATGCACATGCAGGTAAACCGATGCATTCAACTTTGTTTTAAATGGAAGAAGCTTCGATGTTACTGCTGCCGGCACGCCATCAGGATAACTTAACATCAACCTATGCACTTCCATTCCTGTATGAACAGCAATAAGCAAAGGATTCAGAAAGCATTCACAAAACTGCCGGTAAGCGATCCAGGAATCACCTTCTTTGTATGTTTCAAATGAAAGTGTATCGATCAACTTATACCTGCCATCAACCAATTGAATATTTGTTGGCGTTGCATCTTTCAGGATCATGCCTTTTTGCAAAGCCTGCCTGCAGATGTTGAGTGTAGTTAATGCAGCATCTTTCAACTGCTCAAAACTCCATTCCCATGCATACGAAAGAAACGGGAGTTGTTGTGGCTGCAATGTTTTATACCAATCTGCTCTTCCCGTATGATTTTCGGAAAGTTCAGTAAACGGAAGCAGTAACCTTTTTTTGAGAAGATCATCCCCAAGACCACTCTTCATCAATAGATCATAATCTTGACTATAGTCGGCAGCAACGAAACGATAAATCCTTCCATCCTTTTCATAAATAAAACCGGAAGGATCACGAAAAGAAGCAGGATGATGATTAATCGGTTGATTCATTCTTTTCCTCTTCTGTTTTGGGTGGTGTTTTTACGAAGAAGCTTTTGATCCAGTTCCAGCCACTTTTAAAATAAAAGATCACACCCAACACAGCAGCTATAATTACCTGAATAAGGTAACTGCCGCTTCCCGGATCGAGATATAATAATTGCATCATAAATAACGGAGATTGGTTTTTGGAGTTAACGCCAGTAAGGTTTCATACATCAGGTGAATGGTGTTTTCAATATCACTCTTGTGCAACATTTCAACTGTTGTATGCATATAACGTAACGGAATGCTGATGAGCACCGAAGGACAACCATCATTAGCGTAAGCAAATGAATCTGTATCGGTGCCTGTGCTGCGGCTTAATGAACGCCATTGCACAGGAATTTTTTTCTTATCAGCAACATCCGTAACAAAGTCGAGTAATTTATTGTGAATAGCTGGTCCCGTTGCCAGTGAAGGTCCTTTGCTGCAACTGATATCACCTTCAACGATCTTACTGATCATTGGAGTAGTAGTATCATGAGTTACATCAGTTACAATGGCAATATCCGGTTTAATACGGCGAGCGATCATTTCAGCACCACGCAATCCGATCTCCTCCTGAACCGAATTAACAATGTACAAGCCGAAGGGAAGCTTTTTCTTGTTCTCTTTTAATAGACGGGCCACCTCCGCGATCATAAACCCACCGGCGCGGTTATCCAGTGCACGCCCTACATAATAACGATCATTAAGCACCATGAACTCATCCTCGTAGGTTATCACACACCCAACACAGCAGCTATAATTACCT
>JAKFDY010000281.1:0-14626 GCA_036675885.1 Lacibacter sp.
GGCGGCGGAATCATTGCAACCAGCTTCCAGGATATTGTTAACTGGGCACGTTCCAATTCTTTATGGCCACTCACTTTTGCCACCAGTTGTTGCGGAATTGAAATGATGAGTGTGGCATCTGCCAAATATGATTTTTCTCGCTTCGGTTTTGAAGTGGCCCGTGCCACACCCAGGCAGGCAGATGTGATCATCATTGCCGGAACCATCGTAAACAAAATGGCGCCGGTATTAAAAAGATTGTACGACCAGATGGCCGATCCGAAATATGTAATTGCAATGGGTGCCTGCGCTATCAGCGGTGGCCCTTTCTTTTATAATACATACTCCGTTGTAAAAGGAGCAGACCATGTAATACCGGTTGATGTATATGTGGCCGGTTGTCCGCCACGCCCCGAAGCATTACTGCATGCATTGATCACATTGCAGGAAAAGATCAAGAGTGGTTTAACAAGAGAACAAATAAAGGAAGGAAAAGAAAGTGTATGACGAACGAAGAACTAAAAACAAGTATCCCAACGCTGTTAGCTTCTGCAGTAATTGAAGATGGCAGCGATTTCCTGACGATCAACGTTGAAGCAACCGATTGGTTATCCTTCGCTCAACAACTACGAAATGATGCTTCATTTCAATTCAATTTTCTTTTTTGCCTGACTTGTATTGATTGGAAAACGCATCTCACAATGGTATATCATCTGCGTTCAACCATTCACCGTCATGAAATAGTGGTAAAAGCAAAACTCGACAGAACAAATCCTGCAATAGAAACCGTGAGTCACATTTGGCGCACTGCAGAATTTCACGAACGTGAAGTATATGAAATGTTTGGCGTAAAATTTCTGAACCATCCTGATCTGCGTTTACTGATCTTACCCGATGGTTGGGAAGGGAAGAACCCGATGCTGAAAGATTTTGAAGATCCGATTAACATGATCAGACTCTAATTTATGTTTGAAGAAGTAGGTACAACAACAGAAGGCGATTTAATTATTAACGTAGGACCACAGCACCCTGCCACACATGGCGTATTGCATTTGGTGATTACGTTAAACGGCGAAACAATTAAAAATATAGAACCGCACCTGGGTTATATTCATCGCTCTATTGAAAAGATGTGCGAAAGCCTTACCTACCGCCAGTTTATTTATGTTACCAGTCGCATGGATTATCTTTCTGCACACATCAACAATCATGCATGTGCCATGTGTGTGGAGAAAGGATTGCAGTTAGAAATTCCGCCAAGAGCACAAGTGATCCGTGTATTGATGGATGAACTTACACGTATTGCTTCGCATGAATTATGGTGGGGAGCAATGGCGATGGATCTTGGCGCCTTCACTCCTTTCTTTCATGCATTTCGTGAAAGGGAAAGCATCAACGATATTATGGAAGAAACCTGCGGTGCACGACTTACTATGAACTACATGGTACCCGGTGGTGTAATGCATGATCTTCATCCCAACTTTCAAAAACGGGTGAAGAATTTCATAAAACTATACAAAAGTAAAATTCATGAATACGATGAAATGGTAACCGGCAACATCATTTTCCAAAACAGGATGAAAGGTGTTGGTATTATTTCTCCAGAAGATGCGATTTCCTACGGCTGTACAGGACCGGTAGCAAGAGGCAGTGGCGTAAGCAGCGATGTACGTAAATTATATCCTTATGAAATTTATGATAAGCTGGAGTTTGATGAAGTGCTTGAAACAGGTTGCGATTCGTTTGCACGTTACATGGTGCGTATTCGTGAAATGCAGCAATCGATCCGCATTATTGAACAGTTGATTGATAACATTCCGGAAGGTGATTTCCAGGCAAAAACAAAAGCCGTGTTGAAATTACCCAAAGGAGAATTTTATAGCAAAGCAGAAACAGCACGTGGCGAGTTGGGTGTGTACATTGTAAGCGAAGGCGGAACAACTCCTTACCGTATTAAATTCCGTTCACCTGGATTCTCCAATTTATCAGCGTTAAATCATTTAATAAAAGGAGGAAAGATCGGTGATTTGATTGCAGCGATGGGAACATTGGATTTGGTGATACCGGATATTGACAGATGACGGCCCAGCCTTGCTAAACCCCTCCGAAGGAGGGGCTTAGCAAGGCACAAGGCCAGCTTATCAGGGAGTTTTGTGAATAGATAAAAGCTGATGAACAACAAAAGATGAAATGCTGAATTACAAAAGATAAATAGAATTACTAAAGTTTGGCCTCCCTCTCTACCGGAGAGGGAACGAGGGTGAGGCCAGGCAGATGATTAAATAAACATAAATGTGGAGCTTAAGTAACATAGCAACAAGCATTGATCAATGGCTCAATGAAACCTTCAACCCAACATTGGCACTCATACTTGAAATGCTGATAGCAGGTGTGGCAGTGATCGGCTTATTCGCAATGCTGGGATTAATATTGGTGATTATGGAACGCAAAGTATCTGCATGGATACAAATCCGTTTAGGACCCAACCGTGTTGGCCCGAAAGGAATGTTTCAATCTTTAGCAGATACATTAAAGTTATTAGTGAAAGAAGGAATGACGCCAGGTGGTGCTGACAAATTATTATTTAATGTAGCACCGTTTGTTGCCATGATTGTTGCAATGTTGTTGATGGCCCCCATCGCCTTTGCCAAAGATTTTCAATTGTGGGATCTCAACATTGGCATATTATATATTACTGCTGTTTCATCTATTTCTGTTATCAGTATTTTAATGGCAGGTTGGGCAAGTAATAATAAATATTCACTGCTTGGTGCAATGCGCAGTGGCGCACAGATTGTGAGTTATGAATTATCAGCAGGGATGGCTATCCTTGCGATTATTGTATTAACAGGCAGCCTGCGTGTTTCTGATATCATCAATGCACAGGCCGATGGCTGGTGGATCTTTAAAGGACATATTCCTGCCATCATCTCCTTCATCATTTTTATTATTGCAGTAACTGCAGAAACAAACCGTGCACCATTTGATATGGCGGAAGCAGAAAGTGAATTAACGGCAGGTTTTCATACGGAATATTCAGGAATGAAATTCGCACTTTTTTTCCTGGCTGAATATGTGAATGTATTTATTGTATGTGCAATTGGCGCCACCTTATTCTTAGGTGGATGGATGCCGTTTCACATTGGCAATTGGGAAGCATTTAATCATGTGATGGATTTTATTCCATCGAGTATCTGGTTCTTTGGAAAAACGTTCTTTTTAATATTTCTGATCATGTGGTTCCGCTGGACATTCCCACGGTTACGTATTGATCAGTTATTGAACCTTGAGTGGAAATATTTATTACCGATCAGCATGTTTAATTTATTGCTGGTAACGTTGATCGCCATATTGGGTTGGCATTTTTGAACCCAGGCCCTTCTAAATCTCCCCAAAGGGGAGACTTGGCAAGGCACAAGGCCAGCTTATGAAACCGGTTGATAAATAGAAACTGTACGTTGATTGAAAGAAAAAGATGAAATGCTTAATTACAAAAGATAACTAATAAAACAAAGCCCGGCCTCCCGCCATCCTGAGCGAAGTCGAGGGAAGGAGAGGGAACGAGGGAGAGGCTGCATTATGTTTTTAAAACAATATATAAAAGATGTTTTTGGTGCACTGAAATCACTTGCCACCGGTATGAAACGTACCGGCTATTATTTCACACACCACAAAGAGATCATTACTGAACAATATCCTGATAACAGGGATACGTTGGTATTGCCCGAACGCTTCAAAGGTGAAGTGGTAATGATACATGATGAGAACAATGAACATGCATGCACCGGTTGCACTGCTTGTGAACTGGCTTGTCCGAATGCAACCATCAAGATTATTACCAAGTTTGATGTGGATGCAGAAACAGGTAAGAAGAAAAAAGCGATCGACACATTTGTCTATCATCTTGAATTGTGCACCATGTGTAATTTATGTGTGGAGGCTTGTCCCACAGGTGCCATTAAAATGGCACAAACATTTGAACACAGCGTGTTCGACAGAAGTAAACTGACAAAGATTTTGAACAAACCCGGATCGAAGATCAGGGAAGGTGTTGAATAAACCCCACCCGGCCTCCCTTGAAAGGGAGGAGAGCAACGCACCAGGCCGGCTTGTTAGAGAGTATGATGAACAAAAAGATGTCGCCAATTGATGATTAGAAAACAAAAGATGAAATGCTTAATTGCAATTGTATAATTAAAAATAAAAAGCTCGGCCTCTCCTTTTTTTCAGGAGAGGAGACCGAGAGGAGAGGTTTATGACTGGATCACAAATACTTTTTTATCTCATCTCTGCTTTTATCCTGAGTATGGGTGTTCTGTCCGTTACAACAAGGAAAATTTTCCGTTCGGCTATCTGGTTGTTATTCTCATTAGTTGGCATAGCCAGCCTTTATTTCTGGATGGATGTGCAGTTTATTGCGGCAGTGCAAATTGTAGTATATGTAGGCGGTATTGTTGTACTCATTATCTTTTCCATTTTTCTAACACAGCAATCGGGTAAGGAAATGCCCAAAGCACCATTGGTAAGAACCATTGCAGGTGCATTGGCCGTATTGTTTGGCTTTGCGTTTACTTACCTGTTGATTGATCAATACGGCTTTATTACAATTGATCAGCCCTTTGATAATGATGTAGCACGCATCGGTAAAGCAATGTTGAACACAAATCAAGGTGGTTACTCTTTACCATTTGAAGTAGTGAGTATGTTATTACTGGCAGCCATGGTTGGTTGTATTGTTATTGCATTAAAAACAAAACCTGAAGAAAAATGAGTGATATTCCTGTTACACATATTTTATTCGTCAGCACGGCCCTGTTCTTCATTGGTATGTATGGTTTGTTTACAAGACGAAACATGATCACCATGCTCATGGCCATTGAACTAATGCTCAACAGCGTTAACATCAACTTTGTTGCATTCAACAAATATTTGTATCCCGATAAATTAGACGGCATCTTCTTTACCATCTTCATTATTACGATTGCAGCTGCCGAAGCAGCCGTAGCGATTGCCATCATCATCAATCTCTACCGCAGTCATAATTCAATTGATGTGGAAGACGCCACCGAACTGAAATACTAACCCCTCCCAACCTCCCCTGAAAGGGAGGAGTGCAGGGCACAAGGCCAACTTATGAAAGATGTGAATTAAAAAGTGAGTTGTTGAATGAAAAAGAAAAGATGACATGTATAAAAACTATTGTTCAATAAAAAAATAAAAGCCCGACCTCCTTCAACCAATTCCATTTCCTTTGTCCTTCTCCTAAAGGAGAAGGTGCCCGAAGGGCGGATGAGGTGAGAGGGAACGAGGGTGAGGCATATGAATTACTCTTCATACATCGCATTGATTCCTTTACTGCCGCTTGCAGCATTTGTACTGCTGGGTTTGTTTGGCAGAAAATATATGAATCAATCAGCAGGCATTATCGGAACAGGTTTCCTGTTGATCTCAACTGTGCTTTCTGTTTACACTGCTTATCAGTATTTTTTTGTGGATGGAAAAGTGGGTGATACCTATCAAACCATCACCGCATTTAAATTTACATGGTTATCATTCTCTGAAAATGTTTCTATCGACATGGGTATCATCCTCGATCCTATTTCGGTGATGATGTTAGTGGTAGTAACATTTGTTTCACTGATGGTACACATCTTCAGCCTTGGATATATGAAAGGCGAAGAACGCTTTGCAACTTACTATGCATTCCTCGGCCTGTTTACCTTTTCGATGTTGGGGTTAGTGGTATCATCCAATCTCTTCCAGATTTATATGTTCTGGGAATTGGTTGGTGTATCATCTTATTTACTCATTGGTTACTATTTCCAGAAACCATCAGCAGTGGCCGCATCAAAAAAAGCATTCATTGTTACACGCTTTGCTGATCTTGGTTTTCTCATCGGCATTTTATTATTGGCATTCTATGGCGAAAGCTTAGACTTCAACACTATCATACAAAATTTAACAGCACAACAATCATCACAGTTTGTTGCCGTCACTTCTGCATCATTCATTGGCGTATCGGCCTTAACATGGGGATTAACCCTGGTGTTTATGGGTGGTGCCGGTAAGAGTGCTATGTTTCCATTGCATATCTGGTTGCCCGATGCGATGGAGGGCCCTACTCCTGTCTCTGCATTGATTCATGCTGCAACAATGGTGGTGGCCGGTGTATATTTAGTTGCAAGATTATTTCCATTGTTCGCCGTTAATGATGAAGCATTATCCATTGTTACAATTGTTGGCTTAGTGTCTGCATTATTTGCTGCATTGATTGCTTGTACACAAACAGATATTAAACGTGTGCTCGCCTACTCTACCATGAGCCAGATCGGCTATATGATGTTTGCCTTAGGTGTAAGTGGTACCGGTGGTGAAAATGGACTGGGCTACACTGCTTCCATGTTTCATTTATTTACACATGCATTCTTTAAATCATTGCTATTTCTTGGAGCAGGTGCTGTTATTCATTTTGTACACAGCAACGACATGAAAGACATGGGCGGCCTGCGCAAATACATGCCCATTACACATATCAGCTTTTTAATTGCCTGTCTTGCTATTGCAGGTATTCCTCCATTTGCAGGTTTCTTCAGCAAAGAAGAAATTCTGTTGGCTGCATATAATGCAAGTATGCCCGTCTATATTATTGCATTGCTCACATCTGGCTTAACTGCCTTCTATATGTTCCGTTTGTATTTTTTTATTTTCTGGAATAAACAATCAGAAGTCCACAATCATTCCGCCTCCGCTGAAGCTTCGGCGGACAGGCATGGCGAAGGAACATTCTCTATGAAACTTCCGTTGATTATATTAGCTATTTGCACGCTTGCAGCAGGCCTTATTCCGTTTGGTGAGTTTGTTTCTGCTGATGGAAAAGCACTCGAATCGCATTTTCATTTGAGTTTTTCCATTGCACCTGTAGCGCTTGGTCTTGCAGGTATTTTAACTGCAATGCTGATGTACAAAAAAGAAAGTAACAAACCTCACCAGGTTGCAACTGCATTGGGCGGTTTGTACAAAGCAGCTTATAAGAAATTTTATATTGATGAATTGTATTTGTTCATTACAAAAAAAATCATCTTCAATTTTATTGGCCGGCCCGCCGCATGGATCGATCGCAACATTGTTGATGGGTTGATGAATGGTATTGCATCAGGTACAGGAAAAATATCCAGTCTCATCAAAAATTTGCAATCCGGTAAAATACAGAACTACACCTTGTATTTCTTTGGCGGACTGGCTGCATTCCTAATCATATTTATTTACTTCTGGAAACCATAATATGAACCTCACGTTACTACTCATATTGCCACTTGTGTTTTCGCTGCTGCTATTAGTAGTGAAGGGACAAAAACAGGTACGCCTCGTTGCATTAGTTGCTGCCGTTGTACAATTAGGTGCTGGTTTATTCCTGTTGATGCAATTCTTTGCTGAACGGGCAACGAACAATGCTACTTTTTTGTTTGAACAAAATCATACATGGTACAAAGCACTCAACATTAGTTATCATGTGGGTGTAGATGGTATTTCAATAGCGATGATTCTTTTAACAGCATTTGTGGTATTGGCAGGTGTATTGGTTTCATGGAAGCAGGAAACCATGCATAAAGAATTTTTCTTTTTGTTACTCTTCTTAAGTTTAGGTGCATACGGGTTCTTTATTTCACTTGATCTCTTTACGATGTTCTTCTTCCTGGAAGTAGCAGTGATACCAAAATTTTTGTTGATTGGTATCTGGGGAAGCGGCAAGAAAGAATATAGTGCATTGAAACTGGCGCTGATGTTAATGGCCGGTTCTGCATTGGTATTTGTCGGGCTCTCCGGTTTATATTTTAATACCAGCATCAACGGTGCACATTCGTTTGATCTTCTGGAGATTTCAAAACAGAATATTTCACCGGCACTGCAAAACTTATTCTTTCCGTTTGCATTTATTGGCTTTGGTATTTTCACTGCACTGTTTCCGTTTCATACATGGGTACCCGATGGTCACTCTTCTGCACCAACAGCAGCATCGATGTTTCTTGCAGGCATCTCTATGAAACTCGGTGGTTATGGCTGCCTGCGTGTAGCTACCTATCTAATGCCTGATGCAGCCGAACATTATTCAACCATCATCATCATCTTATCCTGCATTGCTATTTTATACGGTGCATTTGCGACGATGATGCAGACCGATCTCAAATACATCAACGCATATTCATCCGTGAGCCATTGTGGTTTTGTATTGCTGGGTATTGGCATGTTAACCAAAACATCCATCAACGGTGCTGTGTTGCAAATGGTGAGTCATGGTTTGATGACTGCCCTTTTCTTCGCTGTGATCGGCATGATCTACGACCGCACACATACAAGACAGGTTGCACAACTCGGCGGCTTATTAAAAGTGATGCCATTCATTTCATCTGTATTTGTGATAGCAGGTTTGTGTTCGCTTGGCTTACCTGGCTTAAGTGGATTTGTTGCAGAGATGACGGTGTTCATGGGCAGCTGGCAACGGGCTGGTGTATTCTATCATACCGCTACCATTGTTGCCTGTGCTTCCATAGTGGTAACAGCAGTTTACATTTTAAGAGCTGTTGGTTCTGCTATCAATGGTCCACTTAAAATTCCGGAGGGCAGCTCTCCTTCCCTTTGGGGAGGAGTTGGAGGTGGAGCCGATGCCGGCTGGAATGAAAAAACAGCCGCAGTTGTTTTATTAGTTGGAATATTAGTGATGGGTATTGTACCGTTCTGGTTAACAGATCTCATTAACCCAGGCACAGAAGTAATTATACAAAAGTTAGGACCGATAAAGTAAAACGAAGCAATGAGTAACTTTTTTCTTTTAGTGCAACAGGAATTGCTGTTAACAGCAATCATCTTTATTCTACTATTCATGAAGCTGAGTACAGTGGAATGGAACACAAAGAATGTGTTGCTGGTAGTGAATGTTTTATTAGCGATCAACTTGGCTGCAGGATTTTTCTTTGAAGGAAAAGGAATTTTGTTTGGCGATATGTTTCAGCAAAATGATCTGCTTCGGCTGGAAAAAAATATTCTCAACCTCGGCACTTTACTCATCTCCTTACAATCGTACAACTGGTTATTGAAACATAAACATGCAACAGAATTTTATTTGCTGATGCTCTCAACCTTGCTGGGTATGTTCTTTATGCTGAGCAGCAGTAATCTTTTAATGTTTTATGTGGGATTGGAACTAGCAAGTATTCCATTGGCAGCGTTGGCCAATTTTGATCTGGAGAAAAGACGTTCATCTGAAGCTGCTATGAAATACATCATGTCGTCTGCATTTGCATCGGGTTTGTTATTGTTTGGCATTTCGATGATGTATGGTGTTACCGGCACGGTGAGCTTTGCAGAACTGCAGACTGCCGCATCTGATCAACCACTATTCTTGTTTTCATTTATACTGATCATTGCAGGATTTGGTTTTAAAATCTCAGCAGTGCCGTTTCATTTATGGACCGCCGATGTGTATGAAGGTTCGCCCATTGCAGTTACATCGTATTTATCAGTGATCTCCAAAGGCAGTATGATCTTTGCGATGACGACTGTATTGTTTACTGTTTTTCAATCGCTCATCTTTCAGTGGTATAATATCATTGCGATACTTGCAGTTTTATCAATGATCGTTGGTAATCTCTTTGCCATCCGTCAGCAAAACGTAAAACGATTCCTTGCCTTCTCTTCTATTTCGCAGGTTGGTTTTATTTTGATTGGTGTAACAGGTGCAAGTGCTGCCGGACAGAGTGCAGTCATTTATTTTGTGCTCATTTATATCTTCTCCAATCTTGCTGCGTTTGGCGTGCTGAGTTTAGTAAGTTCAGAAAAAGGAAAAGAAACCATTGATGATTTCAAAGGCTTTTATAAAACCAATCCGCTGTTGACATGGATACTGGCGATCGCTTTATTTTCACTGGCCGGTATTCCACCTACAGCCGGTTTCTTTGGTAAATTCTTTTTGCTACTGGCAGGTGCAGGAAAAAATAATTATCTGCTCATTACCATTGCAGCGTTGAACATGGTGGTATCGCTTTATTATTACCTTCGTATTATCAAAGCCATGTTTATGGATGCGAACGAAAGGCCTATTGAAAAAGTGGAGATGAGCTGGGCACCTAAACTTTCAATGGCCATTTGTGTTGCAGGTATTGTGATCACCGGTATTATAAGTGGTGCGTATGAATATATTTATTCGCTGGTGAAATAAGTTTTTGCAGTTCGTACTTTGTACTTCATAAATCGTACTTGTTATGGCTATTAATAAAAATCATGAATTTGAAGACCTTGATGGGGTGAAATGTGCTGTCGTGGAAAAGAATGCATCAAAAGAACGTGTTGCGTTTTTAAAGGACCTGCTTGAATTCAACCGCTATAAAGTAATCGTCGTTCCATCACCTCCGCCAAAAGCAGCGCCTGCACCAAAACCGGTTGAGGGTGAAGCTCCGACAGAAGCACCTCCTGCTCCGCCGGCGCCTGAAACATTTACGGTTGGTGTTACCGATGTTACATTCAATCCAACGAATGCTATCTTCGGTCGTTTACTGAAAACAAAAGATAACCACGTTGTCACCCTCGCTTACTGGCAACAGGAAGAAACAACAAGCAGTGACAATATCCCTTACTTTTCTGTGGACGAAAACAGCCATCAATGGAAGTAAAGAATTTGTTTGATCAGCAGGCGTATAAAGAGATCATGATTCGCCTGCAAAACTTAACGGCAAACAGTGAACGTCAATGGGGAAAGATGACAGCTGCACAAATGCTCGCCCATTGCAAAGAAGCCTACAAAGTTCCACTCACCAGTAAAAAATTAAAGCGACTTCCCATCAGTTATATCGGTTGGATCTTTCGTCCTGTGTTATACAATGCAAGACCTTACGGAAAAAGCTTACCCACTGCTCCCAACTTTATTATTAAAGATGATCGTGATTTTGAAAAAGAAAAAGCAGAAATGCTTTCTATTGTAAAAGCATTTCATGAAAGAGGAGCATGTGGCATTGGCGATAAAATGCATCCTACGTTTGGCCCGATGAAAGCAGAGCAATGGGGCAAGAGTATGTGGAAACATCTTGATCATCATTTGCGGCAGTTTGGAGTGTAACACAGCCCCTCTAAATCTTCCTTCCAGGCGGAGAGACTTGCAAACCACAGCCCATGCTACTGCAACCTCAACTTATATTTATTTTAGCGAATTGTTAAAACAAACATCACAACCAAAACCTACACACTCATGGCGCAGAAACAACTTTCAGAAATGACCGACGAGGAGTTAAAGAAAAATATGCGGATGATGACAATCGCTGTTACAGTAATTATTGTTTCCATCATCATTATGTTTATCTCTGCTGTTTTTTCTTACATGAAAAAAGGCTTCGGCGTTACTGCTGTTTTACCATTTGCATTTATGCCCATTGCTATCATCAATCTGATGAATCTGAAAAAAATTAAAGCGGAGTTGGATTCGAGAAAGAAATAAATCAAGAAAACATTTGCACCAGGCGTTCCTACGGAACGCACATCATCTTGTGCTTTCAGCTACCCGGCAAATGTGCCGATGGCACAAAAGAAATCAGAAATATAATCACCCACACAAACAACAAACTGTTCAGCAATGGTTCTCTTCTTTGTTCAGTCATTACAACTGAAATAAAAACTTAACCAACGGCGGTTTTGTCCTGTAGGAATAACTGATCGGTAGCAACCAAACGAAAAAGGTTTTGCGTTCCGTAGGAACGCTTGGTGAAAGATGTAACAGACATACCTGCTTATTTCACAAGAATTAAATTAAGCGGGTTTTGTAAAGTATCTCATACAAAACAACAAAGGGAGCTTCTCACGAAACTCCCCTTTCCTTTATTCATATGGATCAATGGGCTATAATCCTTTTAATGTTTCCAAACGTTCCCACCTGCTCACTTTTGCATCCTGTGCCTGCACCATAAAACGTGCAGCCAGTTCAGGATCTTTTGCTTTAATGATGTTGAAACGGTTTTCATGATACATAAACTCACTCAGATCAATTGTCGGGTCTTTTGAATCAACTACAAAGCGTTGTCCTTTTGGTTTCATCGGGTTGTAATGGAACAAAGGCCAGTAACCACTCTTCACAGCAAAGTCTTGCTCTTCTGCTCCATGTGCCATATCAATACCGTGTGCAATACAATGACTGTAAGCAATGATCAACGATGGACCGGGATATGCTTCTGCTTCAAGTATGGTGCGGATAGTATGCATATCATTTCCACCCATCGCAATTTGTGCAACATACGCCGTACCATGTGCAATGGCCTGCAGTGCCAGATCTTTCTTACCGGTTGTTTTACCATTCACACTAAACTTCGCACTTGAACCTAATGGAGTTGATTTTGATTTTTGTCCACCGGTATTGCTGTACACTTCTGTATCCAATACCATGATGTTTACATTTTCACCTGTGCTCAACACATGATCCAATCCACCATAACCAATATCATAAGCCCAACCATCACCACCAATAATCCAGATCGATTTTTCTTCTAAGAAATCAGCCAGGTGAAAAAGATTCAATGCAGCCATTGAACGTTCGCCACTCAACCTGTGTTTCAGCTCTTTCACCAATTCGTGTTTCTCCTGAATAGCAGCTTCTGTTGTTTCATTGTTATTTAGAATCTTATCAACCAAATCCTCTCCTATCATTGGACGTAGTTCATCAAGCAACTGCAAAGCCATTTCCTTTTTCTTATTGCTGGCCATACTGATACCCAAACCAAACTCCGCATTATCTTCAAACAAACTGTTTGCCCATGCCGGTCCAACACCTTCTTTATTTTTTGTCCATGGTGTAGTTGGCAGGTTAGCACCAAAGATGGATGAACAACCTGTTGCATTGGCAACAATCATACGTTCGCCAAACAATTGAGTAAGTAATTTAAGATAAGGAGTTTCACCACAACCGGAGCACGCTCCACTAAACTCAAACAACGGTTGAAAGAACTGTGAACCTTTCACGGTATTCTTATTCACTCTTGTACGATCTACTTCTGGAATGGTTAAGAAGAAATCCCAATTCTCTTTTTCTTTTTCCTGGATAGGAGTTTTATCCATCATGTTGATGGCTTTATGACCGGGATCTGTTTTGCTGGTAATGGGACAGAACTCAACACATAATGTGCAACCGGTACAATCTTCTGTTGACACCTGTAATGTGTATGCTTCAGTTTCTTTGTTCCACTCTTTACCAATAGGATCTACATGTTGAAAACCTGCAGGTGCATTTTCTAATAATGATTTGTCGTATACTTTCGGACGGATCGCTGCATGCGGACAAATGACAAAACATTTACCACATTGTGTACACAACGATGTATCCCAAACAGGCACTGCATCTGCAATGTTGCGTTTCTCCCATTTGGTAGTACCACTTGGGAAAGTTCCATCAATCGGGAAAGCACTCACCGGCAACTCATCGCCTTCGCCTGCAATAATTTTACCCAACACTTCTTTTACAAAGTCCGGTGCAGTATCAGGAACGGCATCACCAATGGGTCTGTCGCCGATTACATATTTTGAATAATCAACTTCATATAAATTCGCCAGTGTTTTATCCACTGCTTCATAGTTCTTCTGCACCACTGCTTCACCCTTCTTCCAATACGTATCGTAAATAGCTTCTTTAATTTTTATAATGGCTTCTTCTCTTGGCAATACATTGCTGATGGCAAAGAAACAGGTTTGCAGAATAGTGTTGATGCGGTTACCCATACCGGCTTCCTTCGCTACGGTGTATGCATTAATGCCATAGAATTTTAATTTCTTATGAATGATCTCTTCCTGGATTTTCCTTGGCAACATTGTCCACAACTCATCCTGGTCATACGGTGCATTCAATAAAAACACTGCACCTTCTTCTGCATCTTTCAGAATATCATACTTCGTAAGATAGTTGAAGTGATGACAAGCCACAAAGTTGGCCGATTGTACCAAATAAGTTGAATGAATCGGGTTTTCACCAAAACGCAAATGCGATACGGTTAACGATCCTGATTTTTTTGAATCGTACACAAAGTATCCCTGCACATGATCGTTTGTTTTATCACCAATAATTTTAATGGAGTTTTTATTTGCACTCACAGTACCATCGGCACCTAATCCAAAAAACAAACCACGGAACTTATGTTGTGTTTCCAGGTTAAATGTTTTGTCGTATTCCAGGCTTGTATGTGTAACATCATCATCAATACCAATGGTAAAATGATTTTTGGGTTTATGTTTTTTCAATTCACGGAACACCGCCTTCACCATCGCTGGTGTAAATTCTTTGCTTGATAAACCATAACGTCCGCCAATAACATGTGCATGATGATTTTCCTGTGCTTCATTCAATGCATTCACCACGTTCATGTACAAGGCTTCACCAATACCATTTGGTTCTTTACTTCTGTCGAGCACTGCAATGCTTACCACGCTTTTTGGAATAGCATTGATAAACGCCTGCACATCTAACGGACGGAACAAACGCACCACGATCATACCTACATGCGATCCACGTTCATTCAAATAATCAACGGTTTCTTTTACTGCACCTGCACCTGAACCCATGATCACAATTACACGATCAGGATGTGCATGCCCGTAATATTCGTACAAATTATATTGACGTCCG
>JAKFDY010000282.1:0-6031 GCA_036675885.1 Lacibacter sp.
ATACTAGTAATTTTATAGTTGTAGTACCGATATTTTTCCCGCTGTGAGTAACAGTTGAAAAAACAAATCCCATTCCAGTTTTCAACTCGAGCGTCTGTGGTTCACTTCCTTTGGGGTAAATTTTAAGGGTGCCTCCCTGTAGTATGTATAGTGTAAAGTCCGGATGAGTGTGCAGGCCGACAGAATCTCCAGGATTAAGTGTCACTTCATGTAATTTCACATTAAGTGTGTCTGCAAGAACCTTATTAAATGCAGCCTCTACTTTAACAGGGTCCATAGCCGGGTCATAAACAGGCATTGGAGTAGTTTCAGTTTTCGAGACATCCGTTTTTGCTGTTTCGTCTTTCCCGGGTTGTTCATTGCATGCCATCATGCTAATCACCATGAGCAATGAAAGAATAGCACATACGGTCATTTTCTGTTTCATGTTTTTTATTTTTAAATGAAGAATAAGTACAATGTTGATTTCATTTGAAATCACGGCAGCAATACCCTCCCGCCTGGTTTATCAACCCGTTTTTATGCTATCAATAAAATTAACTTCTTCAGAAAAGAAAGAAATAATTATGGCAAATAAGTCGTGTTTTGCAGCAATGCTGTTTTTTGTTTATTTGAACTATTCTACTTAGAATGCATGATACAATCGGGCTTGACTAAATAGCACAAGTGATCTTACAGAACATTTGCGTCAGAACCGTTTCATGTGATTTATTGTCTTGTCTGCTCAACTTAACATTTTATCGTAAACCTGGTACATGACCCGACCTTTTCCACCTATTGATTCTGCAAAACCTCTCGAGTCCATATTACTTTCATTCACCGGAAAATATAAACTGCTTTCCAAACCCAGGCTTTCGTGGTAGCTGTACAGTTTCATCGCTATTGCCTTTGATAAACCTTTCCCTCTGTGCTTGTTGCTTACTCCAATTCCCAAGATACCTGCCCGTTGAAATTTACTGGCACGGGTAAGCATTTTAAAAATGGCTACTAATCCAATGCTTCCGTCAAAGCTTCGGAACAGCGGAGTGAGATCAGGCACAGCAAGGCAAAACCCGGCAGGTTTTCCGTCAACTTCAGCAATCAGAATTTGCTGAGGTGCCAGAATGGTTTTCATTGGCCCAAAAAACTCGTTCATTTCTGCATGGCTCATTTTGGTAAACTCCCACTCATCCACAAAGGTTTCGTTCAACAAATCACATGTTGTTTCGATGTCCTGTTTCCAGTTCTTTTTTGAAATGGATCGTATAACGGCAGCACTGTAGTTTGCATATTGTTTTTTTGCAGCCTGGTATTTTTCACTGGAAAAGTCGATTTCATAATACCAGAGCGGATATGTTGGCTGGTAATTTAACTGTTCAAAATACTCCCTGTAATACGAGGGACTCCAGCCAAACGGAAACATCGGATCTTCATCAAACGCTGTTACCAAAAGCCCCATGCTGTTAGGGGCACCACCGTTAGCTGGTGCGATTACTTTGGTTACCCCTTTTTCTTTCAACCAGTTTTCGGCCTGCTCAATCATGTCTGCCACTTCCTGCGCACAGTTTTCAGCAGCTGCGAAATAACCAATAAACCCTGCACCTGCCTGTTTCTGCGCCTGGAATTTTTTGTTGATGATGGCAGCACAACGCCCCACATCTACGCCTGCCTTTGAAACAATGAACAAACCAAATTCCATTTCTTTGGCCATCAGCGATTTCCGGGTAAGCATCTTTATTATATCACCGTCTATTTCAGAAATGTATTTCGGATACCTGCTCATTAATTTCCGTTCCAATGATACAAACCGTTTTAAAGATGACTTATCTAACGGATCAATACGTGAAACAGTTGTTGCACTCATATTGGTTGGTTTTACTTTACCTTCTGTAACCGGGGTTCAGTGTTCCCGTTTATGTTGTTTTGCTGAAACTGATTGTTGCAGATCACTTTGCTTTTTCGCTCCCGAAACCGACAACACGCATAACAATGAACTGCCAATTGCTGTAAAAAAATTTGTGAATGCTGTACCTGAACCTCTACTGATTTAGAAAACTGAAACTCAAGTTAACCATTAAAAGCTAAAAATTAAAGTCTTAACATCAGCATATGTTTCGCATGAAAGACGGATCAGTTAGTGCGTATGGAGTAGATGATGAGAATGGCTGCAGGACTTATTGCTGTTTTCTGTTTTGTTGTTATTTCTAACTCCCGGGGTGGGCTGACGCCAGACCCCGGGCCGACGGAAAATGATAGAAAACAGATCAAACTTATAAACAAAAGCCAGGAAAAGCACAGATGCCGGCGTGTGCTGGCTGAAAGCAAATGCTATGAGTTACAAAATAGCTTTTGCTGCGGGAAGCCGAAGGTGGCCGACTGAATGAAGCGTTCTTAAAGCGAAGCGTAAAGAATCAGCGTAATGAAGAAGGCGGCCTGCGGCGGGGATTATGTGAATTGAATTTGGATGACTATTGAGTTAACTTCCATTTGTTGTATTTCAAAACAACTGAAAGAACAGATTCTTTGTTATTTAGAGTTTTGATAAATGCTTCTTCGAGTTCTAAATACTTAAATAACTCAGGTAATTTAAACATTAAAGGATACTGATCTGAAATATAGATATAACCTTTTGAAGTGTGTTTGAAAATAATATCTCTTTTAGGAGCATAGCCATCGCTTGTTTTATTGTATGCCGGACCGACTGTTGGCTGACGTGTACCTAAAGGCGTATTTTTAGACATTTCAACTTCTTGAAACAAAGAGTAAACCGGATAAGCACCATTTATACTTTTGAGAATAAAATAAACACCATTCGATGCAACATCACCAAATGGCGACATTGCATAAATCTGTTTATTTGCTGTCACATCCCATGTTTCGAAGTCGTAATTTTTACCTTCATAAACAAAGCCGAAGCCTTTCACTTTTAAACGATCAATGTTTTTGAACTTATCGTCGCCCTCTGCAAAACGAATATCGAAAGTCATTTTGTTGTAATCAATCTTATTTGATTCGTTAAGACCTTCATCTTTTAAGGGGTCGGACAAAATTTGTGATGAGGCTCCTAATTTAATTTTTTGCTTTAGAGGAATCTTAATCTTGCCCCGTATAGTGTCACCTGACTTTGAAACATAATAACCATCTGATTCCTGTGCTTGAGGTAGTGACCAGAAACAGCAACAGAACAGAAATAAAAATGCAATTTTCATATTTAATTATCTATTTAAGTACGTGTTATTAAACTGCCACCTGCTTTGCAGGTGGTAGTTTAATTTTCACTCCAATATGCAAAAAAGGTTTGAGCAATACAACAGTATTTACTTTGTTGCTAAAAACTAATTGTTGGCAAGGAAGCCAACAACAGCTCAAAAAAAAGGCCATCCCTGGAAAAAGACGGCCGTTGCTAACCTATGAAAAACACCTGCGTAAATGTATATGAGAAAAATCAAAAATGGAAAAAAATAACAGCAAACAACAAAGCAAATGATGAAATAGCTTGGCAACTCCCGGATATTGACGAAGACAGGACATTTTATGACTGTTACCCCCTTACCAAGGCTGTGCTTGCATTTGCATAAAAGTCCGGTGCTGTATGCCTTCCCCATTTTTCTTACTTTACCCCCTCATGAAAACATCGTTAACCCATTTACCAGAGAAGAAATAAATTGCAACATTCATTTTATTGCGGCAATCAGTCAGGTGTTGGAAAAATGCCAGTTGGCAAAGGCGCCAACAACAGATGAGCCAATTCAATTGATAATTCAGGAAGAAAAACGTTCTATAACATGAAAGAGTTGCTTCTTTAATATGATCACTCAATTAGTGCAATATGCTGTAAGAACTCCATGTATTTCCATCATATATTCTTAAATAATAAGTACCACTTTGATAACTATACATACTTATAGAGGTAGATGTAACATTACCGTAGCTGTAGTCTTGGAAATAAACTGAGTTACCAGTTGATGCCTGCACCAACTCTATTTTTCTAATATAAGTGCTGCCTATACAACCAGAAGCTACATTTACATTTAGATAACTGGAGGCTGGATTAGGCGAATATTGAAAACAAGGGTTATTAGCAGGGGTACAGGCTGATGATGAATAAGCAAGGAACATTGATTTGTTTATCGTTGCTCCGCAACCATCAGTAAAAGAAACATTAATAGTACCCGTTGGCGGGCTCGTACTTGTGGGAGAGTTTAAAACACAGAGATATCCACTAATATAATTTTGTGTCCATCCTTGGGGTATTGTCCAGGAAAAGTTAGAAGAAGTTGCTCCCGATGATATATTGCTAACTGAGAAACCATAAGATTTATTAGGGCACCAGGGTAAATAACCACTCACAGATCCGTTTACATCTAAACCATAATCAGAACTGCTGTAGGATCCGGCATGAATCGGAAGCGTTACTGCTGTAGTTACTCCACAAGATGTAACATTTGCAGTAAGCGTAAAATCACCTGGTGTTCCATTGTATGTTAATGTTGTTGGCGAACCTGTTAAACTGCTAAGGCTGGCAATATTTGATGGCGGCGCTGTCCATACAACAGATGAATTACATAGTAATCCTGTAATGCTGTAACTGCTGCTGCCACTACAGATTGAACTTGATCCACTTATGGAATAAGTTGGTTGCGCAATAGACACGGCACTTGCATTTGTGGTATAACCAGTGCCGCCAACAGTTACAGTCGCTGTAACATTACTTAATGCTTTACCACAATCAGGAACAAGTGTAATAGTGTTGGTTGTTCCTGTTGAAATACTTGCTGGCGCCGGGTTACCATTATAAAGCCACCCGTTATTAGCCCCGAGATTCCAGGTATAATTTGTTACTCCCGGAGCGTTGGTTGAATTACCCACAGTAAAAGTTTGAGGAGAAGTGCTTCCGCAGCTTAAATTTATTGTAGAAGGAGATAAAGAAAAAGGATGGGTTTCTGTTATCGTAATGCTGTTAATAGAAACCACACCGATCGCACCTGTATTCGTATTACCATAGGGACCGTAGGCCATCACAGTAAAATAATTTCGATTGTTTGTAGCCAGCCAGTTCTGAAAAACAGAACGGTCCGTAGCACTACTCGATGTGATCACTATCCCACTACCGATTCGGTTAGATAACAATGGCGTTAAATTGGCTAACTCCACGGCTCCACAGGCATCAGGTAAAACGCTGGTTTGGCCGGGATCGGGCAGCGTAATCACAGCGCCCATTTCAAATGAAACGTCTCCTACCGTTCCTGAAATAGCACCTCTTGACACATTAGTACTACAGGTGTAAGTGAAACCTTGTTTAACCGGTACTCAAAGGCAAATGCAACCCCACCGGCTGCATTAGGAGCTGTGGTATTTGGACCAGTCACTACTCTTAAAGCTACCGGGGCTGAAGTACCTCTTAATGCCCCTCCCGAAACGGGATGATGAGTCCTTCCATTTACTACCGACAAGGGACTTACATTAAAAACATTACAGGATGTATGGTTGATATTTGTCTGAAATCCACTAACATAATTTATTTGCTGTGCAGTTGCTATTGTGCCAATTAATACAAACAAAGTACTGGCAATTAGTTTTATATTTTTTTTCATTTTTTAGTTTTTATCACGGTCTCGTTCAAGGTGAATTTGTAAGCCTATATTCATCACAAAGCTGTTTTTCTTGCTTTTTACATCTCCGTAAGTATTGTAGGCTCTGTAACCAGGCAATAATTCCAGTGCCACTGTAGAGTTCAGAAATAATGCAATGCCTCCCAAAAATCCATATTGTAGTGCGCCAGCATCAGCATCAAAAACCCGGCTATAAGCCCCGTTTACTTCAGCGAGAATGTTTACTCTTTTTTCTGTTGGAAGAAAATAATAACGCACAAAAGGTCCGATACCCAGTGATTGAGAAGGCTCTGAAAAAGAAGAGCCAACATTTGACTTTTGAAAATCGTAAGCCAAAGTAAGGCCCGCAGCCAGTTTGTCTGCAAAAAAATAGCCGCCACGGGGGTCAAGTCTTATACTGGTGCTTTTGAACGTAGTATTGAGTACTGTAGTAGAGCCCG
>JAKFDY010000283.1:0-14616 GCA_036675885.1 Lacibacter sp.
ACAGCCAATCCACGAAGAGCATAGTTTGTTTTAACGATCTCTGCTTTCTTGCCATCAATGAAGGCATTCCACCCAGCCGTGTAATATATTTCGCTGAACACAGCAAACTGATTGGTTGCAGCTGATGATTCGTAATTAATAATATCGTTTTTATTTTCGATCAATTGAATGCTTGCTGTGGAATCAGCAACCGGTTCATTTGCAATCAGTGATTTGAATTTTGTTTGCACAACAGCTGTATCACGCAGGTTGGTGCTGTCCAACGCTTTCATTTCTTCTTTTCCATTTGCTACGTATTTGATGCCTTTTACAAACCACACAGGTCCAAATGCACCAGGATTTTGTTGAGCAATGGGTTGGCCATTCTGCGGGTTCTGCACAATAAAATATTTTGTATTGAGCATATTCAATACCTGCATATTGTTTTTGCCGATCTGGTTTTCAATCAAATCCTGGTAGATCTGCAACTTAGCAGGGTGGTAACCGCCAATAGAATTATGATGATAAGCTGTTATTGATTCGTTGGTGAAATCAACAGTTGTATTTAATACACGATAATAGCCTTTGTCCTGCTTGATCATCTTATCTGCATCTGTCATCGCAAATGCATTGTCAAAATCAGATGGATCAACAAAGTTACTGTCATTCAGATAACGTTTGCCAACTGATAACAGATCGATGCTGCTAAGCAACAGCAGTATTAAAATTACCGGTAACGGCTTTAGTTTTTTATTGCCAGCGAGCCATAAAACAACTAATGCAAGTGCTAAGAAAATAACTGATCGTGTAAGATCGCCGGCAAACAAACCTTTACGGTCGGCTTGAATAGCTGTTACAAATCCTTTCCCAAACTGTTCAGCTTGTTGTTGCAATTCAGCTGTTGGTTGCTGTCCTTGTTGCGTTGCCTGTTGCAACATAGCACCCGCCATATTTTCTTTAATACCTGCATCATTAGGCGACACATAATCAAATGAGAAGTACAGAACGCCAAGAATAGCTACAATGGACGCTGTGGCAATAGCTGTTTGTTTAAATGCTTTCTTGATCTTTTCAGCACTGTTATCGCCAAACAACAAATTGTTTACTGCAACAACCGCAAGTATCACAAAACAGAGTTGTGGCATTACCAAACCCATTGAAGGCGCACGGAATTTTTTATACAATGGAAGATAATCGAACAGGAAGTAGTTGATTGCTTCTACATTCTTACCCCATGCAAGAATGATCCCGAACATGCCCGCAGCAAACAGGCTCCATTTGAACCAACCCGTTTCAAAGAACATGGCAAATAAGAACAGCAACATGATAACAGCACCAAAATAGACAGGGCCTGATGTTGGTTGCTGTTGTCCCCAATATGAAATGCCATTTGCAGATTGCAATGCCTGGTCTTCAGGATAACCAACTTTCTGCATCTCATCAGCAAACTGTGAAGTTTTGTATTCATTGCCACCGTTACTTCCACCGTAAATACCCGGTACAAGTAAAGTGAAGGTTTCTGTTATGCCAACACTGTATTTAAATGCATAATCTTTATCTAAGCCACCACTGGTGGTATTCTTGTCTTTTGTTTCTTTCAATTCACTTACACCACCACGCATACTTTCCTTTGCATACTCCCATGTAGTGAGTGTGCCCATGGCATTCGTACCTAATGCAATAATGCCAATGACGGCAGCAATGGCTGTTGCTTTTAATGCAGTTGTAATTTCTTTTGTCTTAATGCTGTCAATAAAATAACCAACAGTGATGGCGCCTAAAGTGAGTAATGTGTAGTAAACGATCTGTAAGTGATTCGTGCCAAGTTGTAATACAAGACCTGTTGCCAGTGCTGCACTTCCCAGCCACCATTTTTTCTGGAACAGGAGTAACAAGCCTGCAACTACCAGCGGCGCATAACCGATGGCCAGCATTTTTGTGTCGTGACCTGCACCGATAATAACAGGATCGTAGGTTGAATAAGCATAAGCCAATGCACCCATAATACCAATCCAGGGATTTATTCTTAATACCAAGGCCAATAAATAAAAACATAAGCAGGCAAGGAAAAAGAAGTTGATCGGTTTCGGTAAGCCGAGTGTTAAGATATAACTCAGGTAATGAAACGAAACATTGTGTGTGCCTTCCAAAGCAATCTGGTAAGTAGGCATGCCACCAAACATGCTGTTCGTCCATTTTGGGAAATGGCCCAGCTGCTCCTTTTTTTCAAACGACTGCTGCGCCATTCCTCTCCAGCCAATATTATCATGTGCGTTCAACACCTGACCCTCGAGTGCAGGTTTGCAATAAGCAATTGCTACAATAACGAAAACGATTACTGCAATGGCGTGTGGAATCAGCTTTTTGAAATCAAAGTTCATGTGCTATTTTTTATTTCTTTTTGGTCTCATAGTATTCGTCCTGAAATTTTCATTGCTGATTCGAAAATTACCAATGAAAATTTCAGGCCTCATTTCATGAGGAAAAATTTTCAGTTTCAGTGAGGCAAAATAATGGTATTTTGGGGGATTGACAGCATTTTTAACGGTATGAAATGTCCCGGAAAGAATATTCATCAGTTTCACCTTACAAAATGAATATTCTTTCCGGGTAAATACCATCCGGCAATAGCCAAAATATTAATGAACGGATGAAAGGATTTTTGTTTTTCAGCAGGGTGGCCTTTATTCTGAACCTGTTATTCTTTATTGCGGTGAGTCTGCAATATGTGCGTGTTGAGCTGCCACAATCGGCTGCTTCTATACTAGTGGTTGGCGGGTTATTCCTCAGTTTGATCGTGAACCTTATTATCAATATTTGGTTTATTGTTCTGCTTGTGCGAAAAAGAATTGAACTAAAGATCAACAGCATTTTCTTTTTAAACCTTGTGATGCTCATTATTCAACTATTCGTCTTTTTTATATGATCAAACAGATACTTTCTGATAAGTCAACCAAACTGTTTCTTGTGCTGGGCGGGTTCTTTATAGCCAACGCTCTCATTGCGGAGATCATTGGGGTAAAAATATTTTCATTGGAAAAAACATTGGGATTTTCACCAATGGAGATCAATCTTTTTGGAAATGCGTTGTCGGTAAATCTAACAGCGGGTGTATTATTATGGCCGGTGGTATTTATTATGACCGATATCATTAATGAGTATTATGGTATGAAAGGTGTTCGGTTTCTTTCTTACCTCACTGCCGGCTTAATTACGTTTGCTTTTATCGTTTTCTTTTTTGCAATGAAATTAACTCCAGCCGATTTTTTTATTACCAGTAAACAGGGTAGTGGTGTTCCGGATATGGAGAAGGCATATAACAGTGTGCTGGGACAAGGTGGATTTATCATCATTGGTTCATTAACAGCTTTTATCCTCGGTCAGTTAATTGATGTGTTTATTTTTCATCGTATCAAAAAAGCAACGGGTGAAAAAAATATCTGGCTCCGTGCGACAGGCTCAACACTTGTATCGCAATTCATCGACAGTTTTGTAGTGCTGTTCATTGCCTTTTATATTGGCACAAGAGTAAATCAGCAGGGTAATGATTTTGTATGGCCGATGACTTTGTTCCTGGCGGTAGGGCTCGTTAATTATATCTATAAATTTATCGTAGCTATTTGTTTAACCCCGGTGATCTATCTTATTCATTTCTTAATTGAACGCTACCTGGGTGCAGAAAAAGCAGCTGAAATGAAAAAAGCTGCAATGCAGGATTAAAAAAGATTGTATACGTCATTTCCGCATCTCGACTTCGCTCGATGCTCCGTATACCGCCCTTCGACTTCGCTCAGGGCTGCTTTTTGCTTGCAGCGGGCAGCTAAAAGCTTGCAGCCTTTTTAATGCTTTTCCTTCAGCATCTGTGCAACCAATTTGTCAATAGGAAGTGTAAGGATTTCTTCGTTGAAATGCTCCCAATCAATTAAGCGGATTACCTCCGATTCACCTTTTGGATCTGCCACCTGGTGCGGTTCAAAATCGAAAGGAGTTGTTTTGAACGGGAGTAAGATCGGCTCAAGCGGTTTTACATAATAATATATGGAGAGTATCTGGTGTGCTGTATTAAATGCACTCTGCTGGTAAAAATCGGTGGTATATAAATGATCACCTATTTCTGAATCGATAAACAGTTCTTCTTTTATTTCACGCCTTAAGCAATCTCTTGTGCCTTCGCCAATTTCCAAACCACCTCCGGGAAATTTGGTAATATAAGCTCCACGAATATATTCATCACTCACCAATACTTTCTTATCGTCAGTAATAATAATGCCGTAAACACGAACAGTCAGTGTCATAATTGTTCAGCTATTTAAAATAGTTTCTTTCTTAAAAAATAGATACCAAGTAAAAGTGATAAACCAAGCGAAATCAGGATCGGGAAATAAAATGCAAAAGCCGAGTGGGCACCGGGGATAGGCACATTCATACCATAAATACTGGCAACCAATGTTGGCAATTGCAACATTACAGTAACTGAAGTCAAACGTTTCATCACCTGGTTCTGGTTATTGCTGATGATGCTGGCAAAAGCATCCATGGTTGAGCTGAGAATGTTGGTATAAATATTCGCCATCTCCAATGCCTGGCTCGTATCAACAATAAGATCTTGTAAAAATTCATCCTCTTCATCATTCAATGAAAGGAAGTTGGTGCGTTGCAGTTTCATCAACAGCATTTCATTACTGCGCAGGGCGGTAACAAAGTACACCAGGCTTTTCTGGATGCGCATCAGGTCGAGCAGTTCTTCATTCCTGTTGGCATCATATAACTTTTGTTCCAACAGATTGCGACGGTGATTGATCTCTTTCAAAAATTCCATGTAAGCCTGCACCACTTTTTCAAAGATCTTCAACACCATCATGTTCCGTTTATCGGGGTGACGGTTTTGAAATGTATTCAGGAATTTCTTGATAGCACCATTGTCGAACGAATTCACAGTTACAATCTGGTTATGCGTTAGAATAATACAAATAGGAATGGTGATATAAAAGGCATCACTATCGTTGAACGAATTGTTCTCTGCGGGTGTTTTGATGACGATGAGCTTTACATTATCCTCAAGCTCATAACGGGAACGTTCATCAATATCCAGCGAATCGGTTAAGAAGTCGAGCGGAATATCCAGGGTGTCTGCAATTTCAGTAAACTCTTCCTGTTTCAGTGGGGGCACAATATTTACCCATGCACCTGATTCAGGTTTTTCGATGGCAAGTGTTTTGCCGTTTTCGTTTTTAAAAAATTGCAGCATAGCGGCGCAAAGGTAAGCGCCCGTTGTTAATCTGCGGTTGAAAATTCGATGGCTTCGTTTTTCCTGTTGCGGATGGTTTTGTAATGATGTGTATTATGAAACAGGTTAAAATAAAGTAACTCACGAATGGTGATAAGCCCAAGTACAGGATGTGCAACCTGGTATTCATCCATGGAATCATCTTCCCAATAATATCTTATCTGGTCGAGGAATTTTGTGCAGACATGTTCAAACCGCTGAATGAGTTTTTCCTTGGCACCTTTCTCTTCTTTCACAATTGGGATGTAGCGCTTATCCTGCTCGTAACCTGCATCCAGTTTTTGATAATAGACTTGTAACAGTTCTTCGTATGAACGTGATACATGATCGGGCTTGCCATATTTCCACTTCAGAAAAAACTTAGGAGCAAATAAACCAAGCCAGCTTTTATGAAGACTTAAGGTGAGATGTTCAAGGTTTTCTGCAACAGACCATTGCTCTGATTTATAAAAAAACAGAGACTCATCCATTTGCCGGCACTGCTTGACGATGTCGTCAATTGTGTTCTCAGCATGGCTGATGATCTGAAATTTGTTTAAATGATACCTTTTGGCAATCATCGGGTGTTGGGTTAGGGTTTTAGGATTTGGATTAAAGTTCGATCGTACCCGAGAAAACAAATGTGGCGGGGCCACAGAGCCATATGTTTTCAAAGGACGTGTCGGATTTTTTTTCAAACTTCACTTTCAACTCTCCGCCCGGCGTCAGGATTTTTTTCTCCTGTTGCCCGATGGTGTTGTTGCTGGCAGCTATTGCTGCGGCTGTAACACCTGTACCACAACTCAGGGTTTCGGCTTCTACACCCCGTTCATAAGTACGTACACTGAGAGCATCGTCATGAAGCTGAACAAAATTAACATTGATACCCACATCTGAAAAAGGGGGGGAGTAGCGAATACGCTTACCTTCCTCAAAAACTGCGGTTTTTGCTATATCTTTTTCCCAGCGGATATAATGCGGCGAACCGGTATTTAAAATAGTATGATCTGGAAATTTTTCAACTTTATCCACGTCTTTCATCTTCAGTTCTATCCAGCCGTTTTCTTTCACCAAAGCTTCGTGAAACCCGTCTGTAGCAAGGAATGCAGCGGTTTTATCGATCACGCCAAGGTCTTTTGCAAAGGCCACTAAACAGCGGCCACCGTTGCCACACATGCTGCCTTCTTTGCCATCGGCATTGTAGTAAACCATTTCAAAATCATAGCCTTCTTTCAGTTGTAACATCATTAAACCATCGGCACCAATGCCAAATCTTCTATCACATAAATTGGCTATTTCTACGCTGGTTAATTGCGTAAAATTACCAGACCGATTATCCAAAATAACGAAATCGTTGCCGGTGCCCTGGTATTTATAAAAAGGAATGGTCATGTGCAGTTTAACGTTTAATGTTTCAAGTTGGAGGTTAAAATTACAACTTTAAAAGCTGATGCCTGTTCGTTGTAACGCACAAGAGCGTTAAACCTTAAACATTCAACTTTAAACTAAATAGTGGCAATGATCTCCAACGACTTCTTAATCAAATTTTCAACAGCCGCCCCGCCATCTTTGCTGAATTCTTTCTTCACCCGGTTGGCTACAATGGCGCTGATGGAGAGGCACTGATGCCCCATCATTTTGCCAAGGCCATAAATGGCGGAAGTTTCCATTTCAAAATTAGTAATGCGATGTTGCCCAAACTGGAACTGGGTTAATTGGTCGATCAGGGCAGGGTTGGAGAGGCCTAATCGCAGCACCCGACCCTGTGGACCATAAAACCCAGGACAGGTAACCGTAATGCCATGATGATAGCCTTCCACAAAATGTTTGAGCAGTTGAGAGCCTGCTCCTGTAATGTATGGATAAGATAAACTGTCTTGCGATTGTGTGTGGGTGATAAATGCCTGCAGCAATTGTTTCTCTTCTTCATTATTATCATGACGATAGAAATGCAGCAGGTTATCAATACCCAAGCCATGTGTTGATACCACAAATCCATCAACAGGTATATTGGCTTGCAAAGAGCCGGACGTGCCAAGCCTGATGATGTGGAGCGAAATTAAATTGGGTTTGATGGTTCTTGTTTCAAAATCGATATTCACCAATGCATCCAGTTCGTTCAAAACAATATCAATATTATCTGGCCCGATACCTGTAGATACAACAGAGATGCGTTTATTACCGATATAGCCGGTATGTGTAATAAATTCACGGTGTTGCAGCGTGTGTTCAACTTTATCAAAATGTTTGGATACTTCCTTTACTCGATCCGGGTCGCCAACGGTAATGATGGTGTTGGCTAATTCATTGGGTCTTACATTCAGGTGGTAAACTGCACCTCTGTTATTGATGATCAGTTCACTTTCTGCAATTCTTTGCATAGTTCTTTGGGAGTATTTACCCGAATATACTACATTTGCACCTCACAAATTGGTCCTGTAGTCCGACGTAGTTGGATAGCAGAACTCACAAATTGGTCCTGTGGCCGAGTGGCTAGGCAGAGCTCTGCAAAAGCTCGTACAGCGGTTCGAATCCGCTCGGGACCTCAAAAAAATAAAAAGCGTTGGAAACCATCCTGCGCTTTTTCTGTTTGTAAACTATGCGTAATTCTAATTATATCGGGATACTTGCCGGGTTGATCATGATACTGGCTGCAGCATTTCCCTGGATCTACATTACTTCATTGGATGCAGTGCTGACAGGTTTTGGTTCTGAAAAAATCACAAGATTCGGCATGCCGGTGTTAATGAACCTCTTCATGATTGGGTTAGCCATCATCTTTTTTCTTGTGCCGAAATTATGGGCTAAACGTGCAAATCCTTTTGTAGGTGCTATCAACTTTGCATGGGCATTGCGTAACCTTTTATTGCTTTCTACCTGCCGCAATGGTGAATGTCCGCAAACCACCGTTTGGCTGTATGTTTATTTTGCTGCTTCGTTGGTTCTACTTGTAATGACAGTGTTGCCCGATATGAAAGTGATTGAAAAGAAATAAGAGACAAGGCACAAGGTTCAAGAAGAAAAATCTAAAACCCAGAAAACAAAATCCAATAGCGAACTTCCAACTTAGAACTCAGAACTTCATAACTTTTTTAAGCCGCACTAACAACCATCGGCTCTGATTCAATTTCATCTTCTGTATTTAATTCTACACGATGCAGAATATCTTTTAATGTTGCGAAACGCTGGATCATATACGGAACAGTATCTAACCCACTTACAAATTTCAGAATATAGGTGTAGATACCGATCATATCACCAGCTTGCAATGTTTTCCCGTTTACTGATGATACGGTTAAGAGCGAAGCAGTGATAATCAACATCACCAGTAATTCCATCACACCAAAATTCCATGCTTCCTGGTCGCTGATCTTGATCTGCCATTTACGGAGTTTGTTATAATGTTCATTGATGCGTAATGGATTTCTTGTTGCCAGTACATTGATCTGTTGTTCAAGTTCATCATTCTTGAATTTGTTCAACCTGCGCATACGTTTACCATAGATATAACTGGTGATGGTAACAGGTACCAGCATCAGTAAGCAAAGCAACACCACCTGTGTATCATAAAAGAATAACAGGATCATGGAGCCCGCAATATTGTACACTGCTTCAATAATATAATTAAGATCAAATTCGAGGAAATCAATAAACTCTCTTGATAATGTTGAATGAGCACTGAGTTTAGAAAGATCTTTTTGCTTATGCTTACTCATCAGTTTTACCACAAGCGAAGTATAAATCTCAGAGTAGGTGCGTGAATCATAACGGTGGCGGATAGTGCCTGTAACAACCCATAACAAATGGGCACCGGCCAGGTAAAATAAACCGTTGTAAGAACCCTTGATCAGATCATTCACCGCTTCTCCCAGAAAATAAGGGCGCATCAGTAAGCCCAGCATTTCTACCGCAAAAAGTGCATAGGTAAGCAGCAGCTTATACTTATACTGTTTTACAATTGTTTGGATAACCCATTTACCAGGCATACTTGTTCCTTCCTTTTAAAATCCTCAAAATAGACTGTGCAGAATTGCCGGGGTTTAGCGAAAGAGAAGTTTTCTTATTCCCGGCGTTTGGATTAGTAGAGAAGGCAAAGTTAGGTTGATGGGGTGTCAGTGAGGCCTGTAAATTTGCTCCCTCTGTGTGACAGAATTTCCTTTGCGACCGGAAATGATCTTGCGGCAATCGGGTGTACCGCACTGGCATTCAAATGATTCAGCTGAATCATCGAGCAGGTCGGCATAGTCCATCGTGAGCTCCTGGCCGGGTAAAATGGGGTTGAGGGCAACCAGGTTGAGCCCTTTGTAGGCAGTGTTCGGTCGGCAGGAATGGTTCTGCGGTGCCCATTCCGATGGGTTATTGTCCCACAAAACATACACTTCAGTACTTAATGGCACAGCGTAATGTTTGAACAGCAGCTTTTCTTCGGGCAGCCAGTTCTCTTCCACAAACCGTTTGGTAACGATCCGTTGCGGACGTTCCTCGCCTTTAAAAATCACTTCACCTTCAGCAATGGGGCAGGTGGCATAAATACCAAAGCCGGCAATGGAATTGCCTTTCATGAGATATTTCTTCTGCCTGCGTTTATGGCGTGCAATACCTTCTTCAATGATGTGTTGCAGAAAACCAGCCTGGCCAATGCCATCGGCTTTAATTATATAATCGGCGCTGCCTTCGTATCCATCAGTATAAAAAACCGAACAGGTGAAATTTACTTCAAGGAAAAATATCTTGCCTGCATCGTTCATACGAAAATCCATTCTTGCATAACCAACACCACCAAAACTTCTGAAAATGCGTTGGGCCGCTTCCGTTAGTTGTTGCCTGATGCCTGCATCGGTAACGGGAATATTGCTTTCAGGATGAAGCTCCGATGTTTTAAGTGCGTATGTTTTAAACGTTCTTCCTTCAGGAAAAATAAATTCAATGGGCTGAAACACTTTACACTTTTTATTATCTTTTGCATCGGCTGCAACAAGTACAGTGAATTCTCTTCCTGCAATATATTCTTCAACCAACAGTTGAGGATATTCCTGCAATACAGTTGCTGCTTTTTGTTGTAACTCTTCAATGGTATTGCAAACAGAATGTTCATCAATGCCCAAACTATCACCTGCCTTCGATGGTTTTACAAACAAAGGAAAGTTGAGATGATTTACATGTTGTTCTAACTGTTCAACCGTATCAATCAACGCATAATTTGCTGTAGCCACGCCTTCGGTGTATGCCACATACTTCATTAATTCTTTTGGTGGATCGTAGAGTAATGTGTTTGGCCCGGTGAATGGAAGATTGAGTAATTCCAATGTATAGATCACATCAATAGAAGGCACTTCCCATTCGAGATAACCTTCGCAGAGATTTACAAAACAATCATAACCTTTCTTGCTTAACTCAAGCAACTGTTTATAAGTAGTGAGTTTGTTGAGCAATACATGATCGAACTGTACATGAGGTAACAGTTGCGATAAGTTCCTTGCAGGATCGTAATATTGGTAATCAACAGCAGAAGTAGAATAGTCGGGTTGCAGTACACAGATCTTCATAAACCATCATGCTGTTAACGCACAGCCACTGCCTTTTTTTGTTTTTTGTGATGACGCTGCATAGCGTCTTGTAAAATATGCAGAACTAAACCGGAGTAAGATTGATTGCTTAAACGAACAATAGCGCCGATGGAAGTATAATTCTCATCTTCACTTAACCCGCATTGTGCATTTACTTCCAGTACGTAAAGTTTACCTGTGGCCTTATCCATACGTATATCGATACGGCCGTAACCCGTTCCTCCAACTGCACAATAAGCTTTCCAGCTCAGGTCCATGATCTTTTTCTGTAAACCGATAGGGGGTAAATTGTATTGATAAAAATCTTCGTACTCGCCAATGGGTTTTTCCTGTTCATAGGTTTCCCATAAACGATCGAAGGAGAGAAATTTTTCTGTATCGGGTAAGTCTTTATGAAATATGCGTTCAACCGGAGGGTATACTCTTCTGCTTCTTGGTGATTGATGTGATCCCGAAAGAAATACGGTATACTCAGGCCCATTGATGAACTCTTCAGCTACCAATCCGCCAAATGAAAAATCCCAGCCACGGTAACCATCAAACAGTTCTTTCACTAATGCTTTCAACTCTTCATCATTATGTACCACGTTCTTTACACCAAGACCCATACTGCCACCGCTAACGGCAGGCTTTACGATCATTGGTGTGCCCACATAATTGCAGATGCCGCCAAGTTTTTGTTTGGCATGATGAATGGGAACCCATTTGGCATGGGCAATGCCTGCTTTATCAAACAACTCCTTCATAACGATCTTTGAAGTAGTGTTATCGTAAAACGGTGCATCAGCCCCGGTATAAATCAGTTGCTTTCCTTTTAAATAATGAATCACCGAAACACCAGGTGTGCCATTCACTTCATCACCATCACATAAATTGAGAACAATGGGTGTTTGAAAAGAAGTGGTAGCAGCGATATCATCAATGATGGTTTTAAAATTATCCTGCGTAACAGGTTGCCATTTCCAATTGAGATTTAATTCAGCAAACACCTTTGTGTATTCATCAATACTTTGCGTGAAATCGTAATAGTAATCGAGGTTTGCATCGTTGGTTTGGAGATGCGGTGCCAGTACCCAGATAAAGAGCGGATGTTCGGTTGAAGTAAGTGAAGGAAATGGGTTTGAAAGCATAAGTAAATGTAAAGTATTAATCGTTTATTTCATTCACTTTGCCTTCAATAAATGCTGTTAAACGATAATGTTTCAACAGGTCTTTTGATAATTCTTTTGCTCCTTTAATGATACCAATACAATTCGCTTCACCGCAATGGCATGCAAAAGGCTCAGCCATGAACCATTCAGTTGATGGATAAAAGAACGTAAACTCATCACCGGGTGCAATGGGACGCAATGCTTCCAGTTCCATTGTGCTGGTATTAAAGAATACATTGGGGTTACAACTATGGTTAATGTATTGCAGAAATTCAGGTTGAAGGATAATGTGTTCCTGTTCGTTTACCTGTACAGTATAACGGGAAGGCTCTGCATGAATTTCACTTGATCCGAATTTGCTGATAATATCGCCAGGTTGAAAGGCTTTTGTTGCTATTAAAAGCTTGTGATTTGTGTCGGGATGCAGGTGAACATCTGCAAAACCATAATGACCGGTTATAATACTTGCGGGCGGGGCTGCTGTACTCATGGGAGCGTTTTAAATGTTTTAGTGTCGACTGGTTACTTTAAAACAAAGTATTGTCAGTATTAATGCTTTGAAATTAATTAATTGATTTAATAAACCATAGATGGTTTGATGAATGTTGAATGAATGTGAATAAAGAATGAGATTTGATTTTGAAACTATAGGTGCTGTTTGCACAAGCTATCAAGTGTGCGATACTTCGGCTCCGCTCAGTACAGGCTGCCACGCTTTTAAATGATGCTATGGAATACAGAACCATGAAACGAGCGTGGCAAGGAACGATGATAGTTGCACCAATGCCGGCAACAAAATTGTTTTTCTTTTTTGGTCTGACCTTCGGTGCCGACCAAAAAATCAAAACCCGTTTCAAAACTGAAACGGGTTTGTGAAAACGAAATATCTGTATCTTCTATTTTGACTTTACATGCTATAGCTTGATAAATGAAATCGTATGCCAATTGATACCATCAAACGCTCTCAGGAAATAAACACCTTTGGGAAGGTTGTTTAAATTAATTGAAGTTCTTTTTGAATTTGGAGGATAACTCCATTCTTTTTTCAGGTTTCCAAACCTATCTACTATTCTTAACTTAACAAAGTACGTATTCTCCAATGCTTCTACGTTTGCAGATGCTCCGGCAGGGTTTGGTGAAATTCGCAGGATAGGCCCACCGCCTCCACCACCGCCGCAATTCGAAGACACGGGGCCAACCGTCATGCTTACTACTTCACTCGGGTCACCCAGGCCACAAGCATTCTTTGCCTGCACGCTCATATAGTTATAATAGGTAAAACCCTGGTGTGGGCTGTTTACAAGCGGTGAAACAAAAAAATAATAACTGCCGCCGCCGTCCATGTCCTGCACCACCTGTCCATAATTCAAATCCCAAACATGACCGGTTGCTCCGGCAGGTGTTGTTGCATGGGCTTCCGCAAATGTACCGCACTGCCTGTCATAATTAGAAGTGGTAATGATAGGTGCTTCGGGGGTACCAACTGTTATTTGTTTGCTGAAAGTTCGGGTGCCACATGCATTAATTGGATCACCTGCAACAGTTGCTGTTACAGTTACTGCACCATTTCCGGTTGCTGTAATTGTTGCTGTACCATTACTTCCGGGGGTCAGGGTGAGAACACCTGATGGGGTAGCACTCCATGTAACAGATGTAACACTACCTACATTAGGAACTGTTATAACCTGTGGCGAACTGCCGCACAAAGTTGAAGGCCAGTTATTAACTACATCACTGCAAAATGCACTGCAGTTAGCCCGAACAGTTGTGACTCCATTTAATTCGGCTGCAAGCCAGTTTGCGTTTCGTAAATAAAATCTTGTATGGTATTCGCTCCCGTTGGAAGTAAACTGCCAGGCTGGTTGATTAGTAGAAGGATTAATATTTCCTTGCACAAGCAACGGAGTTTGATTATATGCTGTTGTAAAATTAGCAATAGCAGGAGGAATATTATAAGGTGCGGCTGGAGGATTTTCTCCCACATACTTTGCATAGTATTGTGTATTTGTTAATGCGGTTGCTCCACCTCCAATATCCAAAGCACTTGTAGTTAATACATGCGTAAACCTTCTTTGCACTTTGAATGTATTGTCATAAGTAAACATCCAGTCTCTGGAAACTGAATTAAATTCTTTCTTCATTGATAAGGTCATAAAACTACCCGGATAATTGTCAAAGGCAGGCAGCCCAGATGGTGCGTTATAAGTTTTTTCTCCGATAGTAATCGTTACCGGGACAAACCACAAAATCTTCTTCGTGTACTTTACCCTGCCATAATAAACCTGGTTACCACCACCCGTTGCCAATGCTTTAATATCGAACTTTGCATTAAATTCCTGTGACCCGGGAATTAGAAAAGGAACGAAATTAATAAGCCCTCCTGAAATTATGTGTGCTATTGGACTTGCAATCATTAATACAATATCACCAAGAAAACGTGTTTTAATATTTCTGTCTAAATAAAGCAAATTGCCCCCGGCTGCAAACTCCTGGTCAACTGCACATTCACTCCCATTACTGATTACAATATTTCGGGTGTTGATTGGGTAGTCCCAGTTTGTACGTAATTCCTGTAAGAATTGCTCATGAGTAGTTACATCGTAATTGTAATCAACATTCATCCATTGTTTTAATAATTGTTTGGGCCCGGGAC
>JAKFDY010000284.1:0-9628 GCA_036675885.1 Lacibacter sp.
AACATAAAGCCAAAGTCATCAATTTTACCACTACCGCTTACGCCAAGATGTTTGCCAAGGTCAAGTGCCCAGGAGGAATATTTTTCGCTCAATGTTTTTCCTGTTTCATCAATGCCAACAAAAGCAAAGCCTTTTGATTTATCTTTCATTACATTTCCTCCTTTGTCAAAAAACTCTCCATAGAGATAAGCCTTACCGTTATTTAAAACAGACATACTGATAGGATAGAAATTATATTTTCCTTCGTTCGTAGATTTTTGAAATAATAGCTTTCCGTTTTCAAGTGATAATCCAAGTATATAAGAGTCGGGATTACGATCGAGTACACCGGAATATTTCAGCATTTCTACATAAACCACATTGTTAAAAGTACCGAGATAGTCTCCAATAAACATTTTACCATCCATTGCAGGGATATAGGACCATTGTTTTTTTGCATCAGTTCCTACATAACTGATCTGGAATGTATAATCCTTGTTATCACGACTGGGGATATTTGAAATAAATCCTTTTCCTTCGATTGGGTATAATCCTTTGAAATTATTGTCTTCATCATCCATGAAATAGTTTGTGCGTAAATAAGTCTCATCTTTCTTTGAGAGACTTTTTGTGTAGGAGAATTTCTTTGTGCCATCAGCACCATACACCTGGTAATCAAGAATGTTAGTATCATAATTATAGAACATAAAAACAAGATCGGTTCCATTAAATGAAGATTCAATGATGGTAACATTTTTTGAATCCTGGAACCTCAGCTCTTTTAATTTGTTCAGGCTTTGATCCATGATCTGTAAAGTGTACTCGTTTGTTTTACGGTCGATCTTATCGCTCACGTAAAAAAAGTAATAACCTTTTACTTCGCTGCCTTCTTTAATGGCATCAGAATTACGCATTACACTCGACTTCTGGATATTGGCAATACTTAATTTCTGTGCCTGTGTGCTTGCAAAAAAGCTCATAAGCATAAATAAAACTGTTAGTTTTTTCATTTCTGTGGTTTTGTTTTAATGTTGATTATTGTTTTTTTCGGCTATGTTTATTTGTTCTGCTACAGATTGAAACTCTTTTAACGGTAATAAATAACGGTTGCAAAAAGATCTCGTTACTTGAGCCATTTCATCAAGTCGAATGCGGGTAAGAAACCGTAATAGTTCGTTATAATCTTTTGAATAGAATTTATTTTCTGTATCGAGTAGTAGCCCTGCTTTATGATTTTTCTGTTGCTCGTATAACTTATTCAAATCTCTTGCAATTAAATAAGCAGCAAGATTTGTTTGTTTATGCTGCTGCAATAAAAGCAGGTTGTAATAAATGTTGCGGCTTACATTACCCGATTGATAAGTGTGTTCAATCATTTCAAGCAAAAGTTCTTCTTTCAGTTTCTGGAAATAGTTTTCATCAACCAGAAAAGCGTTGCCTCCGGTTTTTGCAGCAACTGAATCTTTCAATGCAGCAATACGAACGGAACAATCAGGATGTGTTTTGAAGGAATCTATTTCCTTTGCTTTTTCTTCGGCGGACTGTGTATCTATTTTACTGAAGATAGCCGACTCTTCCTGTATCCATTTCTTTTTAAATGGATAGTTTTCGAAGTTGAGCATTGCCTGCACATTGAGCTTAGGAAACACAGTGGCCTTATCAACCGTATCGAGTAATTGAAGTAATGATACAATACCGTTTGCATCGTACCCTGTATTTTTAAAAAAGGTATAGGCTTGTAAATCGGCTTCTGTTTCCCTGCTGCGGCTATGATGCCTGCTGTTGAAAATTAAATTAAGACTGAGCTTTTCCAGTTCCCGATTTACGCCATATTCTTTTTTTGAAAGCTCTTTCAATTTCTTCTGAAATTCAGGACTATTTGTTACTGTAATGTAATGATCAACCGATTGAAGTGTATGTGATTTATAGTAATGCGCCAATTCATGACACAATACAAATGCAAGTTCTGCCTCGTTATGCATATGCACCACAAGGCCAGCATTAATGGCGATGGAACCATCTCCCATGCTGTATGCATTCGGCCACCAGTCACGTGTAAAAAAAAATCGTAACTCATCGGCTTTTAAAACAGGGTTTGCTTTGATGATCTTGCCCAATACCTGTTGCAGGTATTGATGAGGTTCTTTTGCAGTGATGGGGCTTTTACTGTTGATTGTTTTTTCAATCTGCTCGAAATGTGTTTTATAGATCTCTTCATAATCCTTTTTCAGCGATGGAGTAACTTTCGATAGCCAGGATGTTTTCACTTTACGTACAGATTGCACCCAATTCTTTTTCAGAATCGTATCATCAGTTTGAAAATTATAAAACGGATTTTGCTGTGCTGACAGAAGTGAGCAGAACAATAGCAGAAAGAATGTGTGGACAATGGTTTTCAAAAGCATACTAGGGTGTGATTCCTGATAAAAATAAATGCTTTTTTACAAATGTAAAATTGCTTACCCTTAAACAGGACGTTTAATACCGGTAAAAATAATGCGTAAGAGTTAAAACTTATGCTTTTACAGGCACACTATGTATAGCTGCGGCCATTTCCTTAATAAGTGTGGCGTTTTTCTCAATAGCATTGCAAATAACGATCACATCGGCACCTGCTTTACAGTTGCGGTAAGCTTTTTCAGGATCAGTAATACCGCCGCCAATAATAAGAGGAGCTTCAATTTGCTGTGCCACAGCCTGTATCATGCTTTCGCTGATTGGTCGTTTTGCACCGCTGCCAGCATCCATGTAAACCACTTTCATGCCCAGCATTTCGCCAGCCATTGCCGTGCACATGGCAATTTCATTTTTATCGGAAGGGAGAGGGGCAGCATTGCTGATATAAGAAACAGTTGTTGGTGCACCACCATCAACCACCATGTAAGCAGTGGAAATAATTTCAAGACCGCTTTGTTTTACAAATGGTGCGGAGATCACATGCTGACCAATCAATAATTCAGGATTACGTCCGGAGATCAATGAAAGATATAACAGGCCATCGGCATACTTACTTACCTGTGACGGGCTGCCGGGAAAAAGTATAACCGGTATATCGCAGGCTGCTTTTATCTGCTGCACTACTTCATCCAGTTGATTGGAAATAACCAAACTGCCACCCACGAGGAAATAATCAACACCTGCATCAACCGAAAGCTTTACCAACTGCTCAATGGCGGGTGGATTAACTTTGTCAGGATCAATTAAAACAGCAAATGATTTCTGTCCTTTCTGTTTTCGCTCCAATAATTCTTTATAGATGTGTTGCTTCATTCAGTGAATGCTATTCCTGCAAAAATGCAAAAAAATGTCCATCTTTTTCATATTCAGTTCTTTTTATCTGGCAGGGCAGATATTAGGCTTAATCCTGATGTGACGGCAGGTATATTTTTCTGCGTTTAGATGCCAGCGTTAGTGTCATTTTTGGTTGTTACTGCCCGCAAACGCAATGGCAGCAGGTAAAGGGGAAATATTTGGAAACAGCCAAGTTTTTTTTGCTCATTTTTCAAAAGAGGAGGTTGAAAACTCAGTATCCACATGCAAACACACGTTGGTATTGCATTTGCTGTTGATTTCCACAGTCTGTGCATATCTATGACTTTGGATGTATCGTTTGAAAAAATATTTTCGTACTCTATCGTTTAACGATTTCTTAACCCAACTAACTAACCCACAAAACTTACAGATCAAAATGGCCAGCAAAAAGAAACAAGACCTGGGGCTGAAGTTCAGTCGCCGGTTTACAAAAGAAGGGGTTTCGCCCTTCGACCTGTTCGAGTACGATTACCGTACATCTGTGATTCGCAATCCATCTGGCGAAGTTGTGTTTGAGATGAATAATGTGGAAGTGCCGAATCACTGGAGTCAGATCGCAACAGATATTTTGGCGCAGAAATATTTCCGTAAGGCGGGGGTGCCACAACCTGATGGTTCATTGGGTCGTGAAACATCGTCGAAGCAGGTGGCACATCGTATGGCCAATTGCTGGCGGGTTTGGGGTGAGCGTTATGGCTATTTCGCAACAGAACAGGATGCACAGGTTTTTTACGAAGAGTTGGTGTATAGTATTTTAAACCAGGTGTGCGTGCCTAACAGTCCGCAATGGTTTAATTCGGGTTTGTATGAAAGTTATGGCATCAAGGGTAAGCCACAAGGTCACTACTATGTTGATGCGAACGATGGCGAATTAAAGAAATCAACTTCTGCATACGAACGTCCTCAACCACATGCCTGTTTCATCCTCAGTGTGAGTGATGATTTGGTGAATGAAGGTGGTTTGATGGATTTGTGGGTTCGTGAAGCAAGGATCTTTAAATACGGTTCTGGTGTAGGTACAAACTTTTCTACCATTCGTGGCGAAGGCGAAAAACTCAGCGGCGGTGGCACATCAAGTGGTTTGATGAGCTTTTTAAAAATAGGCGACCGTGCTGCAGGTGCTATCAAAAGTGGTGGTACAACACGCAGAGCTGCAAAGATGGTTTGTCTTGATTTAGATCATCCTGAAATCATGGACTTCATCAACTGGAAAGTGGAAGAAGAAAAGAAAGTGGGTGCATTGATCAATGCGGGTTATGCTTCTGATTACGAAGGTGAAGCTTACCGAACTGTGAGTGGACAAAACTCAAACAACTCTGTACGTATACCAAATGAATTCTTTGAGAAATTAGAGAAAGGTGAAGATTGGGAATTGAAAGCACGTACCGATGGTCGTACCATGAAAAAAATTCCTTCACAGGAAGTGTGGAACCAGATCGCTTATGCTGCATGGCGTTGTGCTGATCCGGGAACACAGTATGATACAACAATCAACGAATGGCATACATCACCCAAAGGCGGTCGCATCAATGCATCGAACCCTTGCAGTGAATATATGTTCTTGGATAATACTGCCTGTAACCTTGCGAGTGTAAACCTTCGTCGTTTGTTTGATGAAGAAACACAAACCTTCGATGTACAGGGCTTTGAATACGTATGCCGTTTGTGGACAGCTGTATTGGAAATTTCTGTGTTAATGGCACAGTTCCCATCAAAAGATGTTGCACAACTTTCTTACGATTACCGCACACTTGGTTTAGGTTATGCCAACCTTGGTTCTATGCTGATGGTAATGGGTATTCCATATGATAGTGAAGAAGCACGTGGTATTGCCGGTGCATTAACCGCTATCATGACGGGTATCTCTTACAAAACATCTGCAGAGATGGCTTCATTCCTGGGTGCGTTCCCACGTTACGAAGAGAATGCAGAAGATATGTTGCGTGTAATGCGTAACCACCGTGCAGCTGCTTACGACGCAGAAGAAGCATACGTAGGATTAAGCATTAAACCATTAGGTATTAAAGCACAATATTGTCCTGATTATTTATTGACTAGTGCCTGCAAAAGCTGGGACGATGCAGTAGAAATGGGAGAGAAATATGGTTACCGTAATGCACAAACAACTGTAATTGCTCCAACAGGAACAATTGGTTTGGTAATGGATTGCGATACAACCGGTGTTGAACCTGATTTCGCCTTGGTGAAATTTAAAAAACTCAGCGGTGGTGGTTATTTCAAAATCATCAACCAATCTGTACCGGCTGCTTTGAAAAAACTTGGCTATACAGAAAGAGAAAGCGAAGCGATTGTAAAATATGCAGTAGGCTCAGCTTCATTGAATGGTGCGCCACATGTAAATCCTCAAAGCCTCAGCGAAAAAGGGTTCATTGCTGAAGAGATCAAAAAGATCGAGGCATCACTTGCAAGTGCATTTGAAATTGGATTTGTATTCAACAAATATGCATTGGGCGAAGAGTGTTTACAACGTCTTGGTTTTACGCCTGATCAATACAATGACTTTGAATGGAGTTTATTAGAAGCATTAGGTTTTACTGACGAACAAATAGCTGAAGCAAATGATTATATCTGTGGTACAATGACAGTTGAAGGTGCTCCGTTTTTAAAGCTGGAACACTATCCTGTATTTGATTGTGCAAACAGATGTGGTAAAAAAGGTCAACGTTATATTCATCACAGCGGTCATATTAAAATGATGGGTGCTGCACAACCATTCCTGAGTGGTGCTATTTCAAAAACCATCAACCTGCCAAACGAAGCAACAGTTGAAGAAATTGCAAATGCTTATTACGAAAGCTGGAAGCTTGGATTGAAAGCATGTGCATTGTATCGTGATGGTTCTAAACTTTCGCAACCGTTAAGTACAAAAGGTAGCGACAAGAAGAAAAAAGAATCAACCGAAACTGCAGCAGAAGAAACAGTTGCTTTAGCCGAAAGCAATATTGTTGATATGGCCAAGCTTACAGTAGAAGAACTGCTGGAAGAATTGAACAAACGTGTACAGGCTTCTCCAGATACAAAACTGAAACGTCAGCTTGCACGCATTGTTGAACGCAGAACACTACCTGCCAAACGTCGTGGCTTTACACAAAAAGCAAAAATTAACGGGCAGGCACTCTTTTTACGCACAGGTGAATACAACGATGGTACATTAGGAGAGATCTTTGTTGATCTTGCAAAAGAAGGAAGTACATTGAAAGGGTTGATGAACAGTTTTGCCATTGCTATTTCTGTTGGTTTACAATACGGTGTTCCGTTAGAAGAATATGCAGAAAAGTTTGTGTTCACCAAGTTTGAACCAAGCGGTATGGTAGATCATCCGAATATTAAATCAACCACTTCAATTGTTGACTTTGTATTCCGTTGCCTGGCTTATGAATATTTAGGACGTACAGATCTCGTTCATGTATTAGATAAACCTGAGATCAATAATACAGGTATGGATGATTGGGATGATGTGCCGACAGGGTTGGAATACGAAAAAAAAACTCCGGAACTAAGTGATGTAAGAGTGGTAGGTTCAGTACCAACCACACCACAGGTGCAGAAAGCACAACGTGTTGCTGCAAATCCTGTGAAGATGGAAAACGGTCTTGATGCAGTGAATATGGCAGCGAAGAGTATGCAAAGTGATGCTCCTGCCTGTAACACGTGCGGACACATCACCATCAGGAGTGGTACCTGTTACAAATGTTTGAATTGCGGTAACAGTATGGGTTGCAGTTAATATCAACTTGATTTCATAAGTTGTCTGAAGGACGATGTTGAAATCTTAGATGATATTATGCCGCCGTAAACATGAATTGAATTTTATTCTTGTACAAGCGGCATAATGCAATCGCTCAACAACAAATCTCAACAGAGGTTCCTATAACAAACGCTCCGGTTCTCCGGAGCGTTTTTATTTTCCTGGGCATAGTCAGAAAACTGCGTAATTACCGAAACGGCATACGTAACAATACAAAGTAGATATGCTTGTTTGAAACTTTTTCTAAAGTATATACTTAGTTTTTAAAATTCAATGGTCCGATTTTCGTTGTTGTATTGTCGAAAGACCTATTTTTAAAACGTATTAAATCCGTACCAATGAAAAGAGCAATCGCTTATACTGTATTGCTGTTAAGTATTTTTTATCTGAGTAGCTGCAGCAGATCCCTGACGCCCTATGAAGCCGCACATGGATCCTATCGCAAATGTATGCGTGTCAGATAACTCATTATACCCCCGGTAAAACGGGGGTATTTTTTTGCCCTGCTGTTTCATCAGGAAAGACAAGTTCAGTCTATCAGTCGCTCCGGCTGAGAAAATTAATCTGCATATAACAGGAATCAGCCCGCTACGCAGGCTTGGCATGTAAACTTTATTTACATTGCAGCTCCCGGAAACGGGGGAACTTATACTTACTATTATGAGAAGCTTATTTTGCAGGGTACTGCTCCCTGTATTTCTTTTTCTTTCAATTACTGTGCATGCACAATTGGTAAGCGGACCCATGCTTGGCCCGGTTGAATTACGTACAGCTAAATTATGGATCGAAGTAAAGCCCGGTAGTGATGTTGTATTACAGTACTGGAAAAAAGGAAGCATCAATTCTTATAAATCGTTGCAGAAAAAAACTGATCGTAACGATTGGTTTTCGCCACTGGTATTTCATCTTGTTGGGTTGGAGTTGAATACAACGTACGAATATCAATTCCATATAAATCAGAAAACAATCACTAAACCAACAAAAGCAATTGGTTCGTTCACCACAAAAGAATTATGGCAATGGCGCAAACCTGCTCCCGATTTTTCTTTCTTAACCGGATCTTGTGCTTACTTTAATGAACCTTCGGTTGATCGTCCGGGAAAACCTTATGGCGGCGATTCATCCATCTTTGAAAGTATGGCAAAAGAGAAAGTGGCTTTTATGCTTTGGATGGGCGATAACTGGTACACACGTGAAGTAGACTATTACGACCAATGGGGTTTGTGGAACAGGGCCGGTCACGATCGTTCTGTTCCTGTGCTTCAAAATTTTTTGAAATCAACTTCACATTATGCCATGTGGGATGATCATGATTATGGGCCGAACGATATTGGATCAAACTATATTCTTAAAAAAACTTCACGTGATGTATTTACCAACTATTGGTTAAACACAACCTATGGTATGAATGGTGAAGGGATCTACTCCATGATAAGTTATGGCGATGTAGATATTTTTATGATGGATGACCGCTGGTGGCGGAGTGCTGATAATATGAAAGATTCAATTGATGGCAAACCAAACCCTGGCAAGCTGATGTGGGGTAAACAACAAATGCAATGGTTGAAGAATTCATTGCTGTTCAGTCGTGCGCCATTCAAGATCATTGCAAATGGCAGCCAGGTATTAAATCCTGTTTCGCCATTCGATAAATTATTGAACTGCCCGGTTGAGTATGAAGGTTTGATGAGTTTTTTGCAAGTGAATAAAATTCCTGGAGTATTGTTTATGAGTGGTGATCGTCATCATTCAGAAGTGATCAAAGTAAACAGGCAAGGTGCTTATCCTTTGTATGACGTAACGATTTCACCTTTAACAGCGGGCACCCATAAGTTTGGTACAAGTGAAGCAAATAATCCTTACCGGGTGTTTGGGATCGATGAAAAACAGAACTATGGTAAATTTAATTTCACTGGTGCAAGAGGTCAACGAAAACTCACGGTTGAATTCTTTGGAGTGAAAGGCGATAAGCTGGCCGAATGGAGTGTAACTGAAAATGAATTGAAATACCCACGATAAGAATTAATTGAACGAATAAACAGCAGCAGTATGAATATTTCTTTCCGATACGATCGAAAAAAAGTGATCCAGGCATTACGTTATCATTTTATTTCTAAAAAAGAAATACGTATCCTTATTATACTGGTGAATGTGTTTGCACTGTTTGCTGCCGGTATGTTCTTTTGGAAAAAAATAGCACCGGTAGCTTTTCTGCTTAGTTCGTTTCTTTGGTTCTCACTCATGGTTTCATTTTGGTTTATTCTGCCGTTTACAGTTTACAGCAGGGCCAAAACATTCAGGGATTCGTTTAACCTTACTTTTCTGGATACCTATATGCATATCGAAAATCCAAATGGAAGTAAAGACTGGAGTTATAAAGCGTTTAAATATTTTATCGAAACACCTAATTTCTTTCATCTGTATATCGATGAACGGTCATTTTTCTTAATTCCCAAAGATGCTTTTACGGATGAAGACGGAACGCATAATGCAAGAATGCTGCTGCGTGAAAAAATAGGGCAGAAGTAACCGACCGGATATGTACTGCAAATAAGTAAATCATAGTTT
>JAKFDY010000285.1:0-4598 GCA_036675885.1 Lacibacter sp.
CCGATTCATAATATGATGGTATTCCCCGGCAGCTATGAAAATAATCGTTCCTGTTATACGGTACTGGTGCATTTGGATGAACCGGTCTTGTTAAAAGAGAATCAGCCTGCAGCACCCAGCGATCAATATATTCGTTTATTGAAATAGCGAAGAACCGTTTAAACAAAGGGTTGGAAATATATGTACGGTCGCCCGTCCACAAGTACATGCGCCAGCAGGTATAAATCAATTCAAAGTTGGCGTTGAGGTTATACCAGAATGCTGTATCGTTCCTGTAATCTTCAGGAGCAGGGTTGCCGAATTTATTCATTTCCCAATAGGTACACCAATCTTTGCTTTCAGATATGTTTGATACAAATTTTGTAAGCATGTTTTTATTTGCTGCATGCAGGCCCAATACTTCGGCTGCAATACTTTGGTGCGAAACATCCCTGATACAAAAGGCATTTCGGGAAGGCAATGCCGCTTCATACCAATCGCCAACCGGATCTTTCTTATCACCTTTATAAAACAAGGCCATTTCTTTTGCACGATAAAATGCTGTTTGCAAAGCAGTATCTGATGATGTGAATTCAATTGCAGGTTGTTGAGCAACTGAAACCATAAAGGCTGTGCAAAAAAAGAACAGCCATAATAAGCGTTTCATTCCTTTCAGCAATAAAATATTTTGTGTGCCACCCATTTTAAAAATCGATTTCATTATTTTTTTAACCTGTACATGATTACATCGTGTGGTTGCAGCAATGCATTCAATGGTTTGGATGTAGTGCCCTCTTCTTCCCCCGTCCAAACATTATACAGGTGATAGTTTCTGTTCCTGTCAAGCGCATAGTTAAACAATTTATCAATTACCAGTTCTTTGCTCCAGTTAAAATAAACCTGTCGTTGTCTGTCGCTGCGATTAAGAAAGCATACTGCCCACTCTCCATTTTGTAATGGCTTGAACCATGTTTGCAAGCTATCGGTATCGGAAAATTTAAACCCTTGTATACCCAGTGGATCCTGGTCAATTCCTATCACCGCTTTGTTGGTGAGAATTGCTTTGGTTTGTGCACTCATTTTTCTTATGTCGTTACCAGCCATTAAAGGAGCCGCCATCATTGCCCAGATAGAAAAATGTGTCTTGTCTTCTATATAGCTCATGCCATTACCAACTTCAAGCATATCAGGATCGTTCCAATGGCCGGGGCCTGCATATTTTCGTAACGAATCGTTTTCATCTACTATACGCATTACACTCAACGAGTTCCAGGTGCCTTCATTATGCACCGAATCAAAGACCTGGTAAATATCTTCGGTTGTTCGCCACAGTTGTCCAACAGGTGCTGCCCATTGCCAGGGTTTATTAACACCCCATTCGCAAAGACTAAAGACGATGGGCCTGCCTGCTGCCTTCAACGCTTTACTCATGGTGCTGTATGCTTCTTTTGCATTGATGTCTTTGGCATAGCACCAATCGTATTTGAGATAATCAATATCCCATGCGGCATAATTTCTTGCATCCTGGTATTCATATCCACGTGTGCCCGGAAATTTTTGACAGGTTAATGTGCCTGCACAATTGTACATGCCAAATTTCAGTCCTTTGGAGTGTACATAATCCACTAAGTTTTTTAAACCACTTGGAAATTTTTGAGGATCAGGAACAAGGTTTCCATTGCTATCTCTTTGCATGGTCATCCATCCATCATCAAGAACAAGGTATTCATAGCCTGCATCACGCATGCCCGATGAAACAAGCATATCGGCAATTTCCCTTACCAGTTGTTCATTGATATTAGTACGAAAAGTATTCCAACTGTTCCAACCCATAGGTGGTGTTGGCGCAAGTCCTTCAAATTTTTGTGCCTGCAAAAGAATTGAATGTAAGAGTAAGGCTACGATATAAAAAGTTTTCTTCATTCTGATTTTGTTAATCACCTTTAAAAAAAAGAGTGATTGTTTTTAATTATTCAGTTACAAGTACCGCTAAGTGCAGTTTCACGAACGGTGCATTTCAAAAATGCTTCCGGCCCTATACCGACATATGCAGGTGAGCCTGCTGTATTCGCCACCCGGCCGGAAATAAAGTCGAGGTACCAGGTCATCCAGGGAGCGTTGTATCCATATACATCGGCTGCATGCACGGTGAAGCCACCTGCTTTTTCGGGCAGACTTAATCCCTGGCTCTGATAAAAATTTTCACCCACTGTATGTAACCATTCGTGTACCCACACACCGGGATCGTTTGCCTTGTAATAATTAATTTTCCCGTTAATGTCTGTACCGGCATCAAACTTCACGGTAACATAGCCCGTCTTGATTGGTTCTGTCATGGGGTTGGTCCATGCAAGGCCAAAGTAATTGCTTTGAAAACTACAGGCGCCTTCCCTTTCCCGCCAAAACACAAATACACAATCATAGGTGCCGGGTTGTATTTCGGAGAGCAGCCCCGCAATTGTGGCAGGCTGTACAGTGAACCAGTTACTTCCCTCTTTTTTTAATAATACCGGTACCACAATATCTTTTCGCTCCACTTCCCATTTCATTGTTCCGTAAGAATACTTTTCAAAATGTTCCTGTAGGCTCCATTGAAAGAAATCAAATCCTGCATCTAATTCTGTAAGTGAGAAATGCGTGCTGCAATCGCCGGTGGTTGAATTCCCGGTGGTTTCATATAAGCCAACATACAGTGCTTTCCAGGTTTTGGCGGTCGGCTGATCGGCAAGAGATAAATTAATCGTTGAATTTTCTGTAACATCTAATTCCCGGCGCAGGTATTTCCAGGAATTTTGTAGAGCCACACCAATCACATGACGACCTTTTGTCACCTCAATTGTACCAATTGCTTTGCGTCCTGTATATTTTCCGTCCACATACAAGTAGCCGGGTTGATTATCAGGCGTTGTAATGATAAGACTGACGGTTGTAACCGGAAGTAAAGGAACTCCATTTCTTTTTTTACAAGCTGTAAATAAAAAAATTGTAAGAAGTAAAAAATAACAAATTGTTCTCATTGAATGAACGTTTCAAACAACCCGGTTCCTAAAGGAGCAGGTTGCCTGTTATAGAAATTTTAAATAACACTCGTTGCCAGGAAAGCAGGATTCCGGTTTTTCACCCAAAACCATATTGACTAAAAGCTTTACTATGAAACAGGAAAACAAACATCCTTATCACTATTCGTGGTCGTTTACACTACCAGAAATTATTCTTTGCATGCTTGTTGGGCAAGAATTTTATCACTCAACTGTTGCCATTACAACAAACTCATTACAGTAATTTTTTTCATACTATTTTCCCAAAGCAATAATGAGTTTGTTGTAATGGATCAATTGTTTACTCTTAGTTGTAACCAGGATTCTGAGTCAAACCTGTACGATTTATTTCAGTCCTGGGAATCGGCAACAGGTAGTGCTTGTTTTTATCAAAGCTTCTTTGTTCTATACTCTGATACTGGTAAGTTTTTACACCTGTTGTTGCATTACGGATAATAATAACCTGTCGAACCGGTTTATTTTCTGTTATCTCAGCAACTTTCCATCGTCGTACATCGTAATAACGGTGACCTTCAAAGGCCAATTCAACCTGACGTTCATTACGTATACGATCCCGCAGAGCAATGCCAGTTTCTGTAAGAGGAACGTTAATTCCGGCCCGGCTTCTGATCTTATCAAGATATTCTCTTGCCGTTGCTTCATGCCCCAAATTAAATTCGGCTTCAGCATAGTTAAGATACATTTCACCCAAACGTGCCAATATCCAGAATTTGTTGGTTTGTGTCGTGCTGTTGAAATTATACGTAGTATCCATATACTTCCTGAACGCATAACGTGTCAGGCTGTTATTCCAGGCATCATATCCCTGGTCAGAGTCGTATCCTCCTTCATAAAACTGAGCTGCTGTTGTAGTACGATCGGAAAAAAAAGCCGGATTTCCGGTAGGTCTTCCATCGTAAATGATATCGGCATAAAAACGGGGGTCACGGTTTTCGTAAGGATTGTTTGGATCATATAAAGCATTATCCGTATTGTAGTTGGGCTGGAGATGCTTTTCATCGAGGTAGGGATTTTCAAGATTAAGAACAGGCTTCCCGTCAATCGTTTCATAGGAATCTACCAGTTCCTGTGAAGGACAGGTGCCGGATTTATAACCATCCTGTGCGCCTATACCATCAATATTCCAGATGTTTCCCTGACCATCCCTGCTTTGGTATATCGTTTCTTTATCTACAGGATTGGCTGTATACGCCATGTTTTGTGTGAAGTATTCATTGTAGAGCGCTGATTTTTCATTTTTATCAGGACCTATAAAAGCAACATCGGAAAGATAGGTTTGGGGCAGATTTACTTTGTTGTATAATTCATAGCCGTTGCTGCGCAGGTTTTGAAGTGAAGTTTTATTAACCTCGTATGCTTCCTGCCAGTAATTGGCGCCACCATTATTAAGCGGGCTGGCTGCAAAGAGGATCATCTTCGATTTGATGGCTTCGGCCATGGCTTTATTAACACGCCCTGCTTCACCATTGGTGGTAATTCTCCAGGGTAATTCTGCTGTATTTATGGCCACATCACAATCTTCCATAATAAACTTGGCCACATCATAATAACTTGCTTTTT
>JAKFDY010000286.1:0-9625 GCA_036675885.1 Lacibacter sp.
GCCGAAAAGGTTTTTGCCAATAGCTCTGTGAATTAATGTTGCTGCAACGGTTGAATCAACACCACCACTTAATGCCATGATCACTTTACGGTTGCCGATCTGTTTCTTTAATGCATCTACTGTTTCATTAACGAATGAAGCAGGTGTCCATTCACCTTTGCAACCGCAGATATCCATCAAAAAGTTTTTGAGGATTTTTTTTCCTTCAGTTGAATGATACACTTCCGGGTGAAACTGCAAACCATATAATGGATGATCGTATGATCCGTTGGCACGAAATGCTGCTACAGGAATAGATTCGGTTACTGCCATGATCTCGAATCCCTTTGGTAATTCGAGAATAGTATCAGCATGGCTCATCCACACCTGCGATGTATCGCTGATGCCGTTGAACAATACATCTGATTCTTTTTTGCTAAGGATGGCACGGCCATATTCACGTTTTTCACTTTTCTCCACCCGTCCGCCAAGCTGTTTGGCTGTTAGCTGTGCGCCGTAGCAAATGCCTAAAACAGGGAGCGATTTGGTTAGGAGTTCCACATCCACCATCGGTGCATTGGCATCGTTTACAGAGAAAGGACTGCCGGAAAGAATGATGCCTTTCAGGAATTCGTCTTTTACAACCGGTTTGTGATAAGGAACAATTTCGCAGTACACATTTGCTTCACGCACTGCACGGGCTATCAGTTGAGTATATTGTGAGCCAAAATCGAGGATGAGAATCTTTTCTGTCATTGTGCGGCGAAGGTAATAAAAAAGCCTTCATGCCCCGAAACAGAACAATTCCATTCGTGGGGAAAACATCTGTTAGCAGCATTTTTTTCATCCATATCTTTTGCTTTACATTTGTCTTGCTCCAACTTTAACCTTTTTAACTGTACAATGGGCAACAATTGTAACCGGTAACGGCAGGCATGAGTCTCATTGTGCGGGTTCTTATCATACCATTAAACCAAAAAACAACATGCGTACAAAATTTTTCTACGGAGCTATTCTTCTCTTTATTTCAGGTTTTATACTGAGTTCCTGCGGCTGGAGACGTGTAAAAGGCAATGGCGAGATTGTTACAAGCAACCGTAATGAAGGCAGCTTTGATGCAGTAAAGGCGGCTGGTTCATTCGATGTTTTTTTTAGGCAGGCCGATGAAACCGAGATCAGGATCGAGGCCGATGAGAACCTGATGAAATATATCCTCACTTCAGTTGAGAACGGTGTTTTGCGCATCCGCACAAAAAGCGGTGTCAACATTCGTCCTTCGCAGGATATTAAAGTGTATGTGAAATCGCCCAAATACAAAAGTGTAAGCCTGGCGGGTAGTGGTAATATGGTGGCTGAAACAAAAATTACTTCTACTGAAAAGATCAAGTTAAGTATTGCAGGTAGTGGCGATATTAAACTGCAGGAAATAGATGCACCAAAGGTTGATGTAAACATTTCAGGCAGTGGTAAGGCCGAAGGTTTTGGTAACACCCGTGATCTTGATATTGATGTGGCCGGCAGTGGTGATGTGATGATGAAAGACCTGAAGGCTGAGAATGCAAAGATCAGTATTGCAGGCTCAGGCAATGTGTGGGTATTTGCCAGCATGAAACTGGATGTGCGTGTAGCCGGAGGAGGTGACATTCATTACTATGGCAACCCGGCTGATATTAAATCGAAGCTGGCAGGATCGGGTAATCTTATCAAAGAATAAATCTCCTTTCAATTTGTTATAATTGTCAAACTGACCTTTTTAAGGCAGTAAAGCGACGCATTTAGATCCAGCCACATGAGCCGAGGCATTAACTTTGTTTCGGCTCCGTTTTTAGATCCAATCCGAAAAAACGAATTCCGACCATTGAAAGCGATTGTTTGAACCCTTTTGTAAAATTCATTTATATACCCATTTGAGAACTTGATCTATGTAAGATGTTTTTGGGTTAAGGGAAGTCCTCCGTACTGCGGGGGATTTTTCATTTCGGGTACAATGCAGCCAGCGCTTTTGGCGCCACACTGCAATAAGCTGCGGTAAGTACATCTTTCAGCAAATCCTTTCGTATTTTTTTGAGGTTGATGAGTGTCCACCCCTGTTTGCCCCATTTGTTAGGCACTGGCCAGATGAGTGTTTGATCGATAAGACAGAAAACTGATTGATCCGTTTCAGAAAATTTTACACAGGCAATGCTCTTTACTTCATCAAGCGTAACAAAGATTTTCTTTTTTACACGGAAGGATGATTTTTCAAAATGCGGTTGCTCAGTTGCTTCTGCATAAGAAAGAGCAAGCTCACGAAAGGTTTTAGGTGAAATCATGGGATAAGATACAAAAAGCTGTTTGAGTTAGTTGATGAATGATGAGCAATGAGTAATGAATGATGAGTGGTGCTTACCCGGTCTCACCACTTCGAAGCGGCCTCACCACTTATTAAATCCGGCCAATAAAATTGTTGAGCTTTTGAGCTATTTAGTTGTTATTACTTCTTTCTGATTGTTGTTGATGATTGTTGTAATCATTTTAAACTGTTCATCAGCATTAAAGCAATGCACAGTATTCGCCGGAATAACGATGCCTTCTCCCAATTTTAGTTTGGATTCTTTTTTCCCGATGGTTACATCTGCTTTGCCGTCAACGATCTGCACATAAGTGTCGAATTCTGTTGTTTTTTCGCACAACTCTTCACCTTCATCCACCGAAGTAGCCGTTACATCACCACCTGATTTTTTAACAACTGTTTTCGTAACTACAGAATCAGGAACGTATTCCACGATCTCTACAATGATGTGCGATTGTGATTTCGGCAATTCGTTTTTGCGGGGTTCTTCGCCTGCTTGTTTTGTATCTGTGGGCATATTACTTTTTCTGTAAGGTCATCAATTTTCAACAGTTGAATGTTATACAAAAAAAAGCATGCGTTATATAATTCATATGTTAAATCCAATCTTTTGCTCAATTCTTCCTTTCGGACTTAGACTTGGAAAGATTGTTTGCGAAAAGGAAATAGAACGTTAGGGCTATAGCCAAACCCCTTTAGCGGCTGGCATTATTCTTTTGGGTATATTCTCTCTTGACCATCTTCATAAATTCTTTTAATCCCTGTAATTGAATTGTTTTCTATAATTATTTTAATACGGAAATTGTTTATTCCATCAATAAGAAATAAGTCTTGCTGTAAAGGAGTAAGCAGAAAAGTAACTGCATTGTTCCATTTGAAGTATAAATTATTTTTTTCGTACTTAAGCTCACCTTTACCATATTTTCCCTGGTAAGATTTTAAGACATTGCTATCCAAACTTGTGGGATTTTGCTTGTTTTTAATAACAGGGATTATCCAATTAAAATTAGTTAATGAGTCCTTCTTTTTCAAAGAAAGCTTTTGCAAAGCTAAAAGATGTGCCGTGTTAAGTGCATCCTCGCTTTTACACAACACATCAGGTGTAACACCTTTCCCTTCAAAATCTTGCTGAGTGATGGGGTCTTTTATTTCGCCAAAAGGTATGTTTATAGAAAACCCTTGTGTCAATATTTTCCGATCAATTGGATGAGCACCACCTGCAGTTTGTTCACCCACAATAGTAACACGTTTTAGGTTTTGAAGAGAATAACTCATCCATTCGGCAGCTGAAAAAGTAGCACCACTTGTTAATATATAAATGTCAACATCATCTAATCGTTTACCAGGTACAGAAGGCAACAACCACATTTCTCTATCCACCCGTTTTCTTTTGTTTTCATAATAGTAATATTTATAGAGGGGCAATTCTTTGTTAGAGAAAAAATAACTGCTTATAAATTGTGCCATCTCCATTGCTCCGCCATTATTTTTACGTAAGTCAATAATCAGAGCATCTGAATTACTTAAAAATTGCATCAGTGCTGCTGCTGTTTCACTTCCTTCAGCAGGGTCGTGAAAATAACTAAACTCCAGGTACCCAATATTACCCTCTAAAATTTGTGCTTGCCGAAAACCAAAATTATTCTTTTTTGCTATCAGCAACTCTTGTGCTTTAATTGTTTTTAGTAACAATGCGTCTTTACTTTTAAGCTGGTCATTTACCCATTGTTCATCGTACATTACATTAAAATGTAAGTCCTTGCTGATTTCCAAAAGATCGGTTGTAAGTGCTGAAGCATATTGCTTTGGATTAGAAATATTTTTATAGTTGCCTTTATTATAATTTTCAGTAAGCTTTGTTTTTAAACCTCCTATAGCATCAGGTCTTATATAAAATTCTTCAAGTTTTGCAATAAGTGAATCAATAATCTCTTTTTTATTTATTTCACTAAGATTGTGTTCAGTTTGTGCAGGTGATTTTTTTTGCGAGTACGAAAAAAAGATGACTGCTGATAATATGAGTGTTAGAATATGTTTCATTTATTGAGTTTTGCAATTTGAAATTATTTTATGCAGTATTTTATCAAGCTGATCAATTTCGTCGCTGGATAAACCCTTCAGGGCTTTCTTTCGATTTTGCTGTATTGCCGGTGTCAATAAATCAAGTGTTTTTTCTCCTTTAGCTGTTAATTCAAGGGTGAATTTTCTTCTGTCATCCTCATTACTGGTTCTTATTAAAAATTCCTTTTTTACCATTAATTCTATAATACGGGTTATGGATGCATAATCTTTAAATATCAGGTCAGCTATTTCTTTTTGAGAAGAAGTGGTTTTATTACGGAGGATTATTAAAACTAAAGTTTGATCTATTGTTATGTCTTTTACAATTCTAGATATATTCTTTTGAGAACATTTCCTGTATTCTTTAATAGTTTGCTCTATTGAGTAAAGCACCGTTCCTGTTGGATTTTTCATGTTCATTTATATAATTGATGCAAATATAGTTGATATATCAATTAAAGTGAGAAATTTTATAATTTTACCTGATTGTATTCTTAATTCAAATCAATTTTTAGGTTTTTATTTCTTGCAGATTGTGTGGTTGATGGATTGCTTGCCGCTGACGGCCAGGGCTTTGTGCAGGTGGGCAATGTATATCGATGCAGGAAGCAAGTCGAGCCCGACATGCTGCCGGGCTATACACTGAAGATGAAAGAGGCATTCCGCCTGGCCCAATTGCATAAAAAAACTTGTTAGCGGCTGCTCTTTGTCTTACGGTTAGGTCGGTTTAGTGAATGATTGTCCTGAATGTCAGGTTTACTCTTTGTTTTGTGATGAGTTTGGTTGGCGGAAGACGATGTAACCAAAATGTCTGTGTTGTGTCTTTCATTACTAACAAACTACTGTGTTCTAAAATCAATTCAATTTTTTCGTTAGTTGTTTTGTGTTTAAACGAAAATTTCCGTTCTGCTCCAAAACTTAGTGAACCAATTGCTCCATTCTTTTTTAAATCAGATTCTCCGTCACTGTGCCAAGCCATTCCTTCTTCTCCGTTGTGATACAGATTGAGCAAACAGGAATTAAAAGTTTCGTCTGTTTCTTTTTCTATTATGGTCTTTAATTCCAATAATTCTGCTGTCCAGGGCAATGCGTATTTGGTCGTGTTGGAATAAGTGTATTCAAAAGGTTTGTCGCCATACCACGCAACTTTACGTTTGGTAATAATTTTCTTTCCGAAAATAATCGCTTCGTCATTTCGCCACTCAATAGTGTTCAGCAATTTGTAAAAGTAATAATCCGCTTCTTTTTGATTGAATAGCTTACCGTAATAGTTTACTGTCCCGTCTTGTGGCAACCAATTTTTTGTTTTGTCTGTGATGTCGTCAAATAGTTTCATTCTTCCATTTCTGATATTTTTGTTTCATGCAATGCCCGCAAGGACGGAAACCGTTTGTAATAGCTTCTTTTTCTGTCAGAAAGAAAATCCTGTTTTCCCGTTTCATTTTCTTGCCCGATGTACAAGACAAAGTTCCATAAATTTTCAGTTTTCGGTTTCCTCCAAAACAGATTTTATGTTGCTTGATTTTACTTCGCAAATCGCTGTCTGATATTTCACTGTGCCTTATCATTACTAACTTGTGGCATCGTGAAAAATAATTCCCAATGTGTAGCGTTCTCCGCTTTTAACTTCGCTGACACCGTGTTTCATATTTACCCGATAATAACCTTTTATTCCTTTTTCGGGTTTAAAGTTGCTGGTAAAAATCAACAAATCACCTTTATTGGGTTTCAATACAATGGCTTTTGATTGTGCTCTCGGAATTTGCTGTGTCAATACAAATTCTCCGCCTGTAAAATCCTTGTCGGGTTCACTTAGAAACAAAACAACTTGTATCGGGAAATAGACATCTCCATACAAATCCTGATGCAAGGTATTGAAACCGCCTTTGCCATATTTCAAAATCAAAACGGTTGCTTTTTGCTGATTGTTTTCGTGGCATTGTTGCAATAATTCCTGATGTGTTGGCGGAAATTGTTGGTTTATGTTCAATGCCTTAAACCAAAGGTTTGCTATCGGCACAAGCTGCGGATAAATTTCGGTTCTGATTTGCTGAATGAAATCAGGCAACGGATAGTTAAAATACTTGTATTCGCCCAAGCCAAAACGGTAGCGTTCCATTACAACCGTTTTTCTATAAGCATTTGGGTTGTCATAACCTTGTATCAGTTCATTACATTGCTCGTCCGTTAAGAATTTCGGAATAACAGCAAAACCTTTTTCGTGCATTTCACTTGCAACTAACTCCAAATTTGTTTCTTGTAACTTTTGTTTTATCATCTGATAATTGAAATTGCTGCGTCAACTGTTAATTCTGTCCCGTGTATGTATGAGGCTTCTTGCGAAGCAAGAAATAATACCGCATTGGCAATTCCGGAAGGTTCGCCAAACCTTTTGAATGGAATGGTTGGGATAATGCTTTGAATAGCTCCCTCAATTTGTGCGAATTTGTTTTTAAATCTTTGCATTATTTTTTTTAATTCTGGTGCAAAGATTGCCATGTATGCTGTGGCAGAAAACCCGAAACTTGCTACATTTCTGAAAGGTCAATTTTTGCACTTTCCCAACCGATGATAGCGGTTTTGCGTGTTGTGCCCCACATATAACTACCAATGTTGCCCGATGATTGGATAACCCGATGACAAGGAATGAGAAACGCAACGGGATTGCTTCCGATAGCCGTGCCAACAGCTCTGGAAGCATTTGCATTGCCGATTTGTCCGGCAATGTTGCCGTAAGTGGAAAGTTGTCCCATTGGAATTTTTAAAAGAGTTTCCCAAACTTTCAATTGAAAATCTGTGCCTTTCAAGTGCAGTTTTACTTCGGGTAATTTGCTCCAATCGTTTTGAAAAATAAACAAGGCATTTTGCTGTATTAAATCCAGCTTTCGCTGAAACGTTGCGTTGGGAAATTTTTGTTTCAAATCGTTCAATGCGTTGATTTCGTCATCGTTAAAAGCCATATAACAAACGCCTTTTGCTGTGGAAGCTACTATGAGATTTCCAAAAGGACTTTCGGCAAAACTGTAATTGATGGAAAGATTGTTGCCTCCGTTTTTGTATTCGGCTGGTGTCATTCCCTCAATGTTGATGAAAAGATCGTGCAGTCGTCCTGTGCCTGAAAGTCCTGTTTCAAAAGCGGTGTCAAAAGGCGTGGCTTGTTGGTCTTTCAGTAGTTTTTTAGCATGTTCAATGCTTGTGTATTGTAAAAACTTTTTAGGTGTTGTTCCTGCCCATTCGCTAAACAAACGCTGAAAATGAAACGGACTTAAATGAACTTGCTCAGCAACTTTGTCCAAATCAGGCTGTTGTTTGAAATTACTTTTTATGTATTCAATCGCTTCGGCAATTCGGTTGTAATTAAGTTGTCGCTGTTCGTTCATCATTCTGAATTTTATACCGCAAATGTCTAAATTATGTTGCTGTTATAAAATCCGAAACTTGCTGAATTGTTGTGATTGCTTTCGTGCATACGTCGTTGGTGAAAAACACCGAACGACGGCGACCTGGATGCCAACTCATCTGCAACTTATAATCAACAGAACACCGACAAAGGCAAAGAAGTTATTATTGCCCGTTTAGCTTAACCAATTTGTCGAATTCGACAAGTTGCGAAGGAATATCATTACTTGCGCCCAATTCTTTTGTTGGGAACAGAATTTGAACCGTAATTAATTCTTTGCCCGTTCTGATTACATAATTGAATTGTTTTAATAATCCCCATTTCTCGGTATACATTAAATATATCTGTCGATAAGACTTCTGCTCATGAAATAAAACTGAGTCTTCAAGTATGAGTTTGTTTTTGGGATTAGGTTGAAGCATTGTTTGTTTAATTCCGTTAAGATAGTTTTCGTTGCTCAACCTTTCTTTAGGTACATCGTCAAAAAATTGGATTATATATGATTTTCCATCCTTATTGTCTATAACTCCTACGAGGGTTTGCGAAGTGATGTCGAGTGCAGGAACTAATGTCCAAGGAGTTTGATATTCGAAATGCAAGTCTCTGTGGTTACTTTTCCAGATATTAACGGAGTCTTGAGCTTGAGCACACCCAAGTAAAGTAAATATGACATATAGCGATATCAGAGTCTTCATAATTGCATACACTTATAAATAACGAAACCCGAGTTAATTCCAAAACTTCCAACCATTTTATTTTTATCAATTGCTATATGCACTTCTTATATTATTGCATTAGACAATTGGCAACAACAATCTTTTCTATTTCCCCAATGCATACCTTATTCCACCCAGCACATGCTTCAAAAAGTTTTCTTCTTTATACGATTCATCAGTATGACCTAAGGCAGTATAAAAAGCACGACCGCCATCAAATGAGTGGTACCATGCCATAGGATGATAAGCACCTTCTTTTCCACCTTCGTAACTACTTTCGTCAATCGTCATTAATACTTTTACATCGTTATTTCTGCTTTTGTAATTATACCATTCATCGAAGCGTTCCCATACATGTGGTAAATGTTTAGTGGAAGCATGTTTATGATCTGTTACAGTAAGTTTTGCTTTCTGTTGTTTAGGATGGCTCACAAAATAAGCGCCAACCAATTTGTTGTACCAGGGCCATTCGTATTCTGTATCTGCAGCTGCATGTATGCCCACAAATCCTTTTCCTGAGCGGATAAAGTTTTCAAAGGCAGTTTGTTGTTCATTGTTGAATATGTCGCCGGTTGTGCTCAGGAAAACAACTGCATCGTATTGTTTCAGGTTGTTACTGTTGAAAACGGTTGCATCTTCCGTTGTATCAACAAGTAAATTATTTTCTTTTCCAAGCAGGAGCAAAGCTTCTTTCCCTTTTGGAATAGATGCATGACGGAAACCAGCTGTTTTTGAAAACACCAATACCTTTTTCTTTTGTTTTGTTGTTGCTGATGAAATAAAGAATGATAAACTGATCAATAAAAAGAAATGGAGCAAACGCATAAGTTTATTTATTTAAGGGGGTGAAGTTACTTAATTCTATATACCGGATAACGCAAATGCACAGGTTCGTAGTACGGTGAGTTTTGGTACACAAAGTTAAGCTGTGCACTGCCGTTTTTTGCAAAAGCAGTGTCAGCAGCTCTGCGCTCCTCGAGTTTTTGTTTTACAGCCGGGTTTTCTTTCAGGAATTCTTCGGCTGTTTCTTCAAACACATAACTGCTGTAACCTTCTTTCTGCCCGAGAATGCCATCAAAAAAGTTCCAGGCAAAATAGCTGTCATCACCGGTTGGTTCCAACACATCCATAATGAAA
>JAKFDY010000287.1:0-28526 GCA_036675885.1 Lacibacter sp.
ATCCTGAAGAAAAAAGAAAGATCATTGGCGGCACCTTCATTGAAGTGTTCGACCGTGAAGCACATACCATTGAAGGAGTTGAATTACTTGGACAAGGAACGATTTATCCTGATGTAATTGAAAGTGTGAGTGTGCATGGCCCATCGGTAACAATCAAATCGCATCATAACGTTGGCGGCTTACCCGATACCATGAAGCTTGAACTGGTTGAACCTCTCCGTTATTTATTTAAAGATGAAGTAAGAAAAGTTGGAGCAGAGTTAGGCATTCCTGCCGATCTGTTGAACCGTCACCCCTTCCCCGGCCCTGGTTTAGCCATTCGTATTTTGGGTGAAGTAACAGAAGAAAAAGTTGATCTGTTACAACGTGCCGACGCAATTTTTATTAATGGATTAAAAGAACATAAACTCTACGATAAAGTGTGGCAGGCAGGCGCTATTCTGTTACCTGTGCAAAGTGTGGGTGTAATGGGCGATGAACGCACTTATGAATTTACATTGGCGTTAAGAGCAGTTACTTCTGTTGATGGTATGACGGCCGACTGGGCACATTTGCCTTACGAATTTCTGGCACATATTTCGAATGAGATCATCAACAAAGTAAGAGGCATTAACCGGGTGGTGTACGATATCAGCAGCAAGCCACCTGCAACCATTGAATGGGAATAATCATCTGCTGTTGACAGATCGACTATATGAAAAAACTTCTTTTTGCATTTGTTTTGATTGCCACATCTGTTGCGGTTAACGCACAGGATGCAGTAAAAAAATACCGTGTGGGTATTTTTGCCAGCCTGTTTTTAGATTCTTCGTTTGCGGGCAGCACATATAAATTCACCAACCAGATGCCGAGGCATATATTGCCCGGTCTTGATTTTGTGCAAGGTGCATTGCTTGCAGTTGATTCACTTGGCAACAGCAATAAGAATCTTGAAGTAACAGTGTTTGATCTGCGTTCTGCTGATCAAAGCATTACTGCACTTCGTTCAAAAAATATTTTTGATTCATTAGACCTGATGATCGGTTCTGTAACCGGAACAGATTATCGTTCACTGGCCGATCTTGCATTGCAGAAAAATATTCCGTTTGTTTCAGCCACATTTCCAAATGATGGTGGCATAACAAATAATCCTTTCACACTTATTGTTAACTCAACGTTGCCTGTTCATTGCGAAGCGATTTATAATTTTATCATGCGCAATAGTCCAACAGCAAACCTGGTTTATGTGCGCCGTAAAGGACAACAGGAAGATCGTCTCGCTTCTTATTTCAATGCCTTGAATAAAAATGCAAGTAGCAGCCAGTTATTAAAATGGAAGACCGTTGTATTAAGCGATGATTTTAGCACGAGCGTTCTCACTTCTAATCTCGACAGTAACAAAAACAATTTCATCATCTGCGGATCATTAGATGAAGTGTTTGGGATGAAGCTTGTAAACGCAGCTAACAGTGTTCGCAAAACGTATGATATGGAATTGATGGGTATGCCCACCTGGGATGGCATCAAAGACCTTACAAAACCTGAGTATAAAGATTTGCCTGTTTATTATACGTCAACATTTTTTAATACCGGTACTGTTGCTTATACAAGCTTTACACAAAAGTTTACAACACTAACCTATGGCCGCCCATCCGATGTGGCTTATAAAGGATATGAACTGAGCTGGCATTTTATTAACCTGTTATTGAAGTATGATCATGAATTGATGCAACATATTAATGAACGTACATTCCGTTTATTTACCGAGTATGATTTCAAACCTATCCTGAATAACAGTAATGGCCGTCCGGATTATTTTGAAAACAAACGCATTTATATTCTGAAGCGGAGTAATAACCTGGTTTCGAGAATGAATTGATTTTTATCCTGTGAAGCTGAAGTTTAAACAGGTCATTAACTTTCAACTCACCTGCACTCTCTTTATCCGGCAGCTTCATTACTTTCAAGAACAATAGCCTTCCTCTTAACCAAATCTTTAGATTTGTATTGCGCATGGCAAAACAATATTCATCTAAAGGCTATTCAACTATCGCTTCCTGGCTTTCAGCTAAAGGTCTGCATCCATTTTCGTTCCAGGAAGAAGCATGGCAACATATTGCAAATAGGCAAAGTGGTTTGGTAAATGCACCAACAGGTTGCGGTAAAACTTTTTCTGTTTTTCTTGGTTCGCTTATCCGATTCATTAACCAACATCCCGAACATTATCAAACGAAAGCAAAGAACGGTTTACAATTAATATGGCTCACACCACTCCGTGCATTAGCGAAAGACATTGGCCGTGCAATGGAAGAAGTCATCAGCGAACTTGGTATGAACTGGACTGTTGGCATCCGCAATGGCGATACAAGCACTGCTGAACGTGCCAGGCAAAAAAAACAATTACCGGAAGTACTGATCATCACACCGGAAAGCCTGCACTTATTTCTTGCACAAAAAGGATATGCTGAAGCTTTTAAAACAGTGCAGGTGATTGCGGTTGATGAGTGGCACGAACTGATGGGCAGCAAACGTGGAGTGCAGGTGGAGTTAGCGATAAGCAGAATTGTCAATGGTCAATGGTCAATTGTGAATAAGAAACCGATGATCTGGGGAATCAGTGCGACCATTGGAAATTTAGAAGAAGCGAAAGAAGTATTACTCGCACCTTTAAGTTGTATAAATACAAAATCAGAAACTGGGAAAAGTGAGGATGATGCGTTGATTGCCTCCTCCTTTGGGGGAGGTCGGAACGGGGCTGGTGTAATTGTGAAAGCCCACATGAAAAAACAGATCGCAATTGAATCTGTTTTACCTGATGAAATAGAGAATTATCCATGGGCCGGTCATCTTGGTATTAAACTCATACACAAAGTAATTCCGATTATTGAACAGAGTACTACCACGCTTATCTTCATCAACACAAGAGGTATGAGTGAACGATGGTACCAGGAGTTACTCAATCATGCGCCAGAACTTGCAGGAGCTATTGCCCTGCATCATGGAAGTATTGAACAGGAATTACGTTTGTGGGTAGAAGATGCATTACATACGGCCAAACTAAAAGCGGTGGTGTGTACTGCATCACTTGATCTTGGTGTTGATTTTCGCCCGGTCGAGACCGTTATACAAGTGGGCTCGCCAAAAGGTGTATCAAGATTTTTACAACGTGCAGGCCGTAGTGGTCATAGTCCTGATGCCGTGAGTAAAATTTATTTTCTTCCTACTCATTCACTTGAATTGGTGGAAGCAGCTGCATTAAAAAATGCCATTGATGAAAATTTAATTGAAAGCAAAGAACCCATGCTGCTTTGCTTTGATGTATTGATCCAGTATTTAAACACACTTGCAATTTCAGATGGATTTAAGCCGGAAGAACTTTTTCCTGAGATCAAAAGCACATATTGCTTTCGTGATCTGAATGAAAATGAATGGTATGAAGTATTACAATTTTTAGTAGAAGGTGGTAAAGCACTGCATCAATATGATGATTACAAGAAGATAGAAATCATTGATGGTGTTTACAGGATACAAAGCAGGCGGTTAGCCATGCGTCACCGTATGAACATTGGCACTATTGTAAGTGATGTTATGATGAAAGTGAAGATGATGCATGGCGGTTATGTAGGCGTGATCGAAGAATATTTTATCACAAGACTTGAACCCGGTGATTCTTTCACACTGGCAGGAAGAAACTTAGAGTTGGTGCAGATCAAAGATATGACGGCTTTTGTAAAAAAATCAACATCAAAGAAAACAATTGTGCCGAGCTGGAATGGTGGCCGCATGAGTTTAACTGCTAATCTTGGAAAGAAATTAAGAGAAACATTTAATGAAGTTTCTGAGTTGGGTTCCTCAAAGCATCATAAAAAAACTACTTCACCCGAGCTCATTCATCTTTCATCGCTCTTTCAATTGCAACAGGAGTTATCACATATTCCGAAAGCTGATGAACTGTTGATCGAGCAGCATGAAAGTAAAGATGGTTATCATTTATTGGTGTATCCATTCGAAGGCAGGCAGGTACACGAAGCCATGAGCGCCATTCTTGCTTACCGTATTGGAAAAATTGCTCCGTTTACTTTTTCTATTGCCATGAATGATTATGGATTTGAATTGTTGTGCGATCAACCAATCCCTGTTGATGATACCAATGCCAGCGATTTATTTACATTAGATAACCTGATGCAGGATATACAGAAGAGTGTAAACTCAACTGAAATGGCAAGGCGAAAGTTTCGGGATATTGCCGTGATCGGCGGACTGATCGTTCAAACATCACCGGGCGAACAAAAGAAAGCCCGTCACCTGCAGGCATCAGCAAGTTTGTTGTTTAATGTATTCAGCGAATATGATCCAAAAAATGTATTGCTTCGCCAGGCATACCAGGAAGTATTTGATCAGCAAATGGAAGAAGTGCGGTTGCGAAATGCATTCAGCCGGATCCTGCAGAGCAAGATCATTCTTACATTTCCTAAACAGTTTACTCCACTCTCCTTCCCTATTATTGCTGATGGATTGAACCGTAATAATCTTTCGAGTGAAAAACTGGAAGACAGGATACGGAGGATGCAGACTCAATTAAATAATCAGTGACGAGTTGATGTATAGTAAGTATAAAAGTAAATAAGTAGACAGGTTTATTAAGTACCCTGCCAGTGATATTTACTTATCTACTTATTTACTTCTCAACTTCCCTACCTATCTACTTTTTTACTCTTTACCAAGCCGGCAAACAAACTTTCTTCTTACATTTATCAAAACAACCAGCAATGATCAAAAAGATTCTTTATGTTCTTATAGCCGCACTGGTGATCATCCAGTTTATTCGTCCAAAACAAAATGTATCTGCAGGACCATTTACAAATGATGTAAGTACCAAATTTGCTGTGAATGATAATGTTGCTTCAATTTTAAAACAATCCTGTTACGATTGCCACAGCAACAATACTGTTTACCCCTGGTATGGAAATGTGCAACCTGTTACCTGGTGGTTGCAGGATCATGTAAATGAAGGAAAGAAGGAATTGAATTTTTCTGAGTTTGCAACTTATACAGCCAAACGTCAGCGGAAAAAATTCAACGAAATCATGGATGAAGTGAAAGAAGGGGAAATGCCACTTCCTAGTTATACATGGCTCCACAAAAATGCGATACTTACTGCCGAACAAAAAGCAGCTTTGTATAAATGGTGCGAAGAAAATCTTGCTACACTTCCGCCTGCGGAACCTGAGCAACAATCGGACAATAATAAATCAACTGATAAATAAACAATGCCCCTCACGGGGCATTGTTGTTTTATTGTATTAAATGTTTTCGTTGCACCGAAAATAAAATGATAAAGAGAATAGCAATCACAAACCCAAAGATAGCTGACCATATATCAATCACAACTGCTGTAAATATTGGGAGCGCCAGTTCCCCAATTGTATAAACAGTAAACCCGCTCTTCTTCAGCTTACGCATTTGCAACACGCCATATATACAAATGAGGGCTGTTATAATTGTAACGATCAATAATGGCACACGGTATTCATACTGACGCAGCGTTGTATCGGCCGACCATTGCAGGAATCCACTGAAAGGTTTCATCTCCCTTGCTTTTTCCAAGCCTCTTGTTTCCGGAACTGATTTCGCACTGTATGGGATGATCAGGTAACTGGCAATACCGCCCAATAGCTGAAAGCCACTGCCAATAAAACTGAGGATACTCAGCACATTGATCCCATTGGGCACAGCCGGTTTTAGTTCAAATGAATGCTGCAAATAATCTCTCTGATCCTGCATGAATTTTTTTCTGAAAATAAATCATTTCAGCTTACTGTTTGCACAAAATCATCGGCTTACATTTGCAGGTCATGCCCCAGCAACCTCATCGTTTTCATTTGAAGCAACAAACACTCTGGCTTTCGCCGGACCGTTGTTTGTTTTGGGAAGAAGACAAGTCGTTGATTGTATCTGATATTCATTTAGGCAAAAGCGGTCATTTCCGTAAAGCCGGCATTGGCATTCCGCAAACAGTATTTAAAGAAGACCTGCAGCGACTGATAGCCCAGGTGCAATTCTTTAAACCGGAACGGTTAATTGTGGTGGGCGATTTTTCACATAGCAACATGAACAATGAACTGAAGTTGTTTGAGCGGTGGCGCAAGGATCTTTCGCAACTGCCTATTCATTTGGTAAAAGGCAACCATGATATTCTGGGTGATGATTGGTACACTTCACATGATATTACCATTCATGATGAGCAAATGCATACAGCTCCTTTTACATTCATGCATGAATTGCCCGCTACTGATTTCAGTGAAGATGATTATATATTTACCGGTCATGTTCACCCGGGCATACGAATCGATGGTTTAGGTAAACAATCGCTGCAGTTTCCTTGTTTCTATTTTGCCGGTCAGCATGCAGTGTTACCAGCCTTTGGTCGTTTCACCGGGTTATATCCTGTTCGTCCAAAGAAAAAAGACAAAGTATTTGCCATTGCTGATAAAAAAGTGTTGGAGTTACAATAAAACAAAAGATCATCACCAGTAAATTATTACATATTGCCCATGCGCCAATTTATGCGCATCCGTTGCCGGAAGGTCATCGCTTCCCGATGTTGAAATACGAGTTGATACCTGAGCAATTATTGCATGAAGGAAGTATTACGCCAACCAATTTATTTGCACCTGATTTATGTACCGATGAAATTGTGTTACTTACCCACAGAGAAGAATACCTCACTAAACTTAAACAACAAACACTTTCTGCAAAAGAGCAGCGACATATCGGCTTTCCACAATCACCTGAATTAACCGAACGTGAATTGATCATCACACAAGGCAGCATTGATTGTTGCACTTATGCAATGGAGAACGGCGTTGCTATGAATGTTGCTGGTGGCACCCATCATGCATTTGCTGATCGTGGTGAAGGATTTTGTTTGTTGAATGATTTTGCAACAGCAGCAAATTATTTATTACATCAGCAAAAAGCAAAACAAATTCTCATTGTTGATCTTGATGTGCACCAGGGAAACGGCACAGCTAAATTGTTTGAACAAAACAAAAAAGTATTTACGTTCAGCATGCACGGCGCACACAACTATCCTTTTCATAAAGAAACCAGTGATCTTGATATTGGGCTGAAAGATGGAACCGATGACAGTATTTATCTTCCATTATTGGAGAATACATTAGATATGCTCATCAACAAAGTAAAACCCGATTTTGTATTTTACTTATCCGGTGTTGATATTCTTGAGACGGATAAATTCGGCAAACTGAAAGTGAGTATGCAAGGCTGTAAACAACGTGATGAAATTGTATTCAGCAAGCTGCAAAAGCATAACATACCATGCACGGTTGCTATGGGTGGTGGTTACTCAGCTGATGTAAAAATTATTGTGGAAGCGCATTGCAATACGTTTCGTGTGGCGAAGGATGTGTATGGATTGAATTAGTTAAAGGAACAAGAAACAAGGTTCACGAAACACGTGGAAAATCCAAAAGACAAATTCCAAAATCCAATAACCGTCAATCTCGACTGGCGCTCAATTGACTTGCCCCGGCTTTAAAGCCGGGGCAAGTCAATTAATTCATTTTCTTTTTAAGGTTATTCACCTGGTCTTGGAGGTTACTCACCAGCGATGCAAGATTGGTTACATCCCAACGCTGGCCCTGGTTTACACGGCTGAGTACCATTTGTGCACTCCAGAATTCAAGCACATCTTCAGCATTAACCTGGTATGGTTGATAAACAGGATTATCGCTTACCAAAGTGAGTTTGTTCTTCGTGCGGTTACTTTTTAGTACACGCTTGTACACTACTCCTTCTGATTTACTGAGGATGATGTAAGCATTGTTGTTTTTTACATCGTCGAGATTGTGCACTTTCTCTCCTACGATTACACTGCCGCTTGGCGTAGGCAACATACTATCGCCCACAATTTCAAAAGCACGGTAAGTACCACCGCCGAGCATAGGTAATGTAAAGGTGTTGAGCTCATCCAGAAATTCAGGATCGGCATACCCATTGAGGTAACCGGCCGCAGCTTTTACCGGAACAAAATGAATAACATTTGTTTCAGCGATCATTTTTAATTGACGACGCCTGGCCAGGTAACTGCCTTTTGTTTCGCTGAGATCTTTGCGGAGCAGATCATCAATGCTCACTTTAAACAGATCGCTCACAGTTTCCAGTACTTCGTAATTAGGCTCGGCACGTTCTTCTTCATATGCACCCACAAGTGAACGCTTGATACCGATCTTTTGTGCAAATTCTTCCTGTGTCCATCCACGCAGTTTGCGCAGGTATTTGAGGTTTTGATTGGCAACGGCCATAGTCTGCTAATTTTATTGGAGCTAAGATACTAATATTTTTAGTTCGTCAAAATTTATTTTGCTAAAAGGGAGATTCGTACTGCTTCCATACAGGCAGAAAAAAAACCAGCCTCCTGAAAACGTTGAAATGTAAATTCTTTTCAAACCAGTTGCGAACAGAAATCTGTATTGATCACAAAAAATTTACTATAGCCAGATTAAACCTCACACAGCAACACCTGTCTATAGCCTTCAAACCAACAATTAAATTAAATGATCCGTACCCTATTTATTTCCCTTTCTTTCCTGTTTGTACTTCTTCTTCTTTCTTCCTGCAAAAAAAATAATGCTGATGAAAATACCGCAACACCTCTTACTGATTTACAGGATGTGCAGTATGGTGTTGCACCCGACAGCGGAGCAGTTATGCAAAACTTACTGTTTGATATTTATTTTCCTGCAGGGGCCACCACTGCCAAAAAATACCCGCTGGTGATGATGATACATGGAGGAGGTTTTACTGATGGTGATAAGAAAGATATGAGGACGCATTGCAAAATACTGGCCGATTCAGGTTTTATAGCTGTTTCACTGAACTACCGCCTGGGATGGAGAAAAGGAACCGGCAATTGCGGTGGCGATACTTCTTCCAGACGGCTGGCAGGATACCGTGCCATACAGGATGCTAATGCTGCTTTTCGTTACCTGCTGTCGAAAGCATCAAACTATGCAATTGATGTAAACAATCTTTTTGTTGGCGGTGCAAGCGCAGGCGGCGGCATCTCTCTGATGACAACTTATATACCCAACAGTGTGGCTATGCAGATTACTCCTGTTGAATACAATATTTTAGGAGCGGTTAACACAAGCGGAAATAATCTCACCAATACATTTACTATTAAAGCTGTACTGAACCTTTGGGGTGCATTACCCGATTCTAATTTAGTCAATGCCTCTACTGCTGTGCCCATGCTTTTATTTCATGGCACAAACGACGGTGTGGTTCCTTACGATTACGGTCGTTCCATTGAATGTTCTAATTACGCCATGGAATACGGATCGGTCTGTCTTGCCAGAAGGTTGTATGCTGCAGGCAAACCGTTCATACTTCATTTAAAACAGGGAGGTACACACGGACCCGATATGTATGGCCCTTCTTATACCATGCCGCTTGCAGCATCCTTTTTCAGGAAAATAATCAACGGCACGACTGTTACAAGTAAACTGTATCTCGATTGACAAGAAGATGCAGGAATGCAATTAAGAAGCTGAAGTACATAAAAAAAAACCATTGTTTACAGGAGAAGTTGCTACTAATTGTGAATAATCACAAACATTTTAACCACAGCTTTCGTAGTAACTATATCAATGGCGGCTACAATTTATAAAAAGTAAGGTAAGAGGTTGCGGTTTTCCAATTTTGCCAGCTCCCCAATAAATCAGACTTTTACGTGAGCCGACAGAAGCTGCATAATATTCGTTTTGCACAAGAGTGCGACGCCAATGCAGCCACATAGTAATACATTTGCCGGCAACATAAACAGAACAAGCGATTGAATAAAATGGCCAAAGCAAAGAAACCGAAAGAACAACCCATCATCCTTATCACGAACGACGATGGTGTTACAGCACCGGGCATCCGCAACCTGGTGGAAGCCGTAAAAGATCTTGGAAAAATAGTAGTAGTAGCTCCCGATAAACCGCAGAGTGGTATGGGCCACGCCATTACCATTGGTTTTCCGTTGCGTTTGCAAAAAGTGCATTTAATGGACGATGTGGAAACCTGGCAATGCAGCGGTACACCGGTTGATTGTGTAAAGCTGGCGGTTGATAAAATACTGCACCGCAAACCCGACATCTGCCTCAGTGGTATTAACCATGGCGCCAATCATAGTATTAATGTGATCTATAGTGGCACTATGAGTGCAGCCATTGAAGCAAGTATTGAAAGTATTCCATCAGTTGGTTTTTCCCTGCTCAACTATAGTATGGAAGCCGATTTCAGCGGCGCTCAAAAATATGCACGGTTAATTGTGCAACAATTACTCGAAAGCAAACAGGATAAACATCTTTGTTTGAATGTAAATTTCCCTAATGTAGATGGAAGTCTTATAAAAGGAGTGAAAGTCTGTCGCCAGGCTTATGCAAAATACGTAGAGGATTTTGATGAACGCAAAGATCCCACTGGCAAAAACTATTACTGGCTCACAGGCGAGTTTAAAAACTTCGATAAAGGAAAAGATACCGATGTTTGGGCCCTTGAACACAATTTTGTGAGTGTTGTTCCCGTTCAATTCGACCTGACAAATTATAAACTCAAAAAAGAATTAGAAACCAAACTGAAATTCTGATGCTGAAACTCGATAAACTACCCTTTGGAATTGCAATTGGCGCCCTCGCCCCCATTCTTGGTCTTGTAATTTATTATTTACTGAAAACTCTCTCCATTAGCTTTGGCGAATTTGTAGAATACTTCTTCAAAACAAAAGCAATGCTTACAGCTGTAGGAAGCTTATGCCTGATTGCAAACATTGTTCTCTTTACAATTTTTATTAACGGACGCCGTGATAAAACTGCCATCGGCATTTTTGCAATGACGGTGATGTATGGCTTGATCATCCTTTACGCAAAGTTCTTCATGTAAGACCGCTGATGGAGATGATGCGAATGATTGATTATTTGAAGTCATTACATCACTTTATCTTTTCTTTTCCCCCGATTAATAATCGTTGAAGAAAACTTCTTTGTATTTATTACAGGTCAGGTTTAGCAACGGCCTTAAAAAAAAACGGGTTGCCTGAAGAGGCAACCCGTAACCCTGTGTCTATTGATTTGACTGATTAAATTAAAGTTTTACGATTGCTGTTTCGTTTACAATACGTGTGTTGTTTTTAATGCTGAAAACAGTTGATTGAGTTGATTTAGCACTGAACACTTCGAATGTTACATCTACACCTTCCAGTTCTTCTGTGTTCAACTGGTATTTACGTGTGATGTTTACACCGCTGATTGTTTCCTGGTGAAGAATTACACCGAACTCATCTTTTACAACGATCACGAATTTTTCTGCTTCTTTATTATTGAGGCTGAGCTGGAAGATGGGCTGGTTTTGTGAACGGCCGATCATTTTTAACTCAGCTGCAGGAGTTAATTCGTTTACGTTTGTTGCGAATGCGGTAAATCCTGTCGTTACTGCTAATAAGGTTAATAAACCGATAGCTGCATTTTTCATTGTCTTTTTCATGTTTCTTATGTTTTAAATTTTTACGAAATGTTATTTGCTTTTTCTACAGGCAAGTATCGCAGCAAAAAATCGGGGGCAAGTATCGTGGAGCAAGCAGGTTATGTTCTATTTCTACTCCGGAGGTCTGGTACGGTAGAAGCTTGTGATTTGCTTCGTTGACAAGACAAAAGTACAGCCCCGCAAACTCCTGCACAAGTCAAGAAAAGGTTCATTTTATGGCCGTTACTTTCTCAATTATTTCCTGAAAGCCTTGCTGGCAAAGGATTTAAGAAATTATTTTGCATGACGCCCAACCCCTTTTCCGGCTATGTTAACTGAATGTTACTACGGCTAAATACGCATAAACAAGCAAGCCAATTGAGTCCATTATCTTTGCAAACGCATCATAAACTGACGACTGACGACTGACGACTGACGATTCACCATTCACCATTGACAACTAAATGAACTATTACATCATAGCAGGAGAAGCAAGCGGCGATTTACACGGAAGTAATCTTATTAAAGAATTGCATAAGCATGATACAACAGCTAATATCCGTTGCTGGGGTGGTGAAAAAATGCAGGCTGCAGGTGCAACACTTGTAAAACATTACCGTGATCTTGCTTTTATGGGGTTTGTGGAAGTGATCAAAAACCTGCGTACTATTTTCAGCAACCTTTCTTTTTGTAAAGAAGATATACTTGAACATCGTCCTGATGTATTGGTGTTGATTGATTATCCCGGTTTTAATTTACGTATTGCCAAATGGGCAAAACAGGAAAACATAAAAGTTGTTTACTACATTTCACCACAGGTATGGGCATGGAAAGAAAACCGTGTGAAGATGATGAAGCAATGTATTGATCGCATGTTTGTAATTCTTCCCTTTGAAAAAGATTATTACAAACAGAAATGGAATTGGGAAGTGGAATATGTTGGTCATCCATTGATTGAAGAAGTGGAACGATCAAAAAAAGAAGCAACAACATTACAACCCGATATACCAATCGATACAAACAAACAGATCATTGCATTATTACCCGGCAGCCGCAAACAGGAAATCTTAAAAAAACTACCGGTGATGCTGGAAGTGAGCAGGCAGTTCAGTAATTATCAATTTATAGTTGCGAAAGCACCGGGACTTGATGCTTCATTTTACAATGAATTATTAAAGCCATATGAAAACGTATCATACGTGAATAATCAAACCTATGCACTGTTGCAACAATCAACAGCTGCATTGGTGACATCGGGCACTGCAACGTTAGAAACAGCTTTGTTTGAAGTGCCGGAAGTGGTTTGTTATAAAGGCAACGAGATCAGTTACCAGATCGCTAAACGATTGGTGAACATCAAATACATTTCATTGGTAAACCTCATTATGGATAAAGAAGTGGTGAAGGAGTTGATACAGCATGAGATGAATGCTATAAATCTCAGCAACGAACTGCAACTCATCTTACCCGGTTCTGTAAAACGGGAACAACTGCAACTCGATTATCATCAACTGAAAGAAAAATTACAGGCAGGCGGTCATGCTTCGTTGAAAGCAGCTAAATCAATTATTGATTTTTTGCAGCAGTAATACTTATTTAAACAAAGGAAGAATTACCCAACGCACCAGCATTACCAGCAGCGCAAACAGGAATACAAAAATGGAAATGCGGTTGATACCGTGCATGTATTTCATCCACTGCGTTTTTTCCTGGTTGGGATCAGGTTTCCTGATGTACAAATATTCTGCTACCTGGCGGAGGATACCCATATCGTTTTTCTTTTGTAACAATGCAAGTTACAAAAATCCTGTGCAGTTATGATTCAGGTCATAAAGAAGTAGTTGCATCGGTTCTACATTGGGTCGAATTTCCACCTTATTTGTTCAACAAAAAACCAAACGATATGAAGTATTTCCACCTCATGGCCGCCACTCTTCTTTCACTTTCAGTAGCCTGCAATTCAGCTACCGAACAGGCAAGTAACACAACCGAACCCGCTGCAGCTAATACAGCAGGTCAATCGGCAGTACAGGACGATGACTCACAAAAAGATGTAGTGAAAGTTGCCATTGGCAGTAAAGACCATACCACTTTAGTGGCCGCTTTAAAAGCCGCAGAATATGTTGATGTGCTGAGCAATGCCGGACCATTTACCGTATTTGCCCCCACCAATGCTGCATTTGATCTTTTACCAAAGGGCACACTTGATGACTTAGTAAAACCAGAAAACAAAAGCACACTGCGTGATATTCTTGAATACCATGTGTATGTTGGTGTATTGAAAGATGCATTGATGGGCGATGGCATGACGTATGGCATGGCAAACGGTCAATCTGTTACAATTGGAAACAAAGATGGAAAAATGACAGTGAATGGCGCAAACATTATTGCGACAGTGCCTGCATCGAACGGAATTATTTATGTGGTTGATGCGGTATTATTACCTCCAAAAAAATAATCTTACCAGTCCCTAAAAATAAAGGCATCCGGTTGGATGCCTTTTCTGTTCCCATAAGACTCAATTTATTCAATAAATATTTTCCTGCTTGGGCAGTTGTGCAATATTGATCTGCATAACAGTTGCAACAGATAAGGCCCGTTGCTTTGCCTGCTCTGCTTTCTCACCCTCAAACAGTTCATCAACAGTTTCGTTGAACAATTGTATCCAACGGTCAAAATGTTCTTTCTTCATCGTTGATTTCAGGTGAAGATCCATGTGTATACGCATGGGATTACCTGTGTAACCACCGGTGTGAAAAATAATATTCTCCCAGAAGGTGTACATCACCGGCAAATGTTTTTCCCAATGCACATCCACAACTTTATTAAAGAAAAAACCAATCAACGGATCGGGTTTTACTTTATCGTAGAATGTATTTACCAACCTGATCACATCGTCACGATTTTCAATTTCTTTTTTCATGTGTGAATTATTATTGCTTTTTGCCACAACTTGTCCCTCCTTCTTATGCGGGATAGTATTTCCACAAAAATTATCATCGCTTTTGCTATAAATTAGCCCGACAATTTTTATGGATATTTCATAACTATTATTTTATGATCAGCATACTGAAATCGGTGAGCGCTTTCAATGCATGCACCTGGTTTGCTTTGAATGAAAACAGATCACCACGTTTCAAATGATAAGACTGTCCCTCGAGTGTAAATTCACACTCACCTTTCTGCACCACAAGAAATGCATCTGTTTTTGAGACATGTGGTTTTAACACTTCGCCTTCAGGCAAGTTGAGCAACATTACATTCATTCGTCCATCTTTGTACACCGATGTTTTTGTTGTCTTGCCAAACCGGACCTGGTCTGATAGATTTCCTAAATGCATGTTTTTTAGTTTAAAGATCCTTACGCTGAAACTTTTTCATAGATAACCACACCGGAACAATCGCCCATACAAACAATACAAGCCCCGAGAGCAACATACCACTTGCACTGCCAAAGAATTCGCTGAACACTGCACCGGTATAACCCATGAGTGCAGATATATCGAGCTTTAATAAGATCAATATCCTTGACAGATCAACCGGGTTAAGCATACTTAATGCGATCATTGGTTTCTCCAATGGGTATTCGCTGAAACGGAAGAGCAACATTAATACAATTGCATCATAGATCAACGTAAAAAAGAACCACAACAATACCGACACACCAATTCCTTTTGCTTTATCTCTTGTAATAACTGATGCAAGTAAAGCAATTCCCGTAAAGATCAATGTTTGAAAAACACCTGAGAGCAATAATATGAAGCCGGTACTCGTGCCATCGTAGATCAATACAGGAATACCAACGCCAACCAAAAATGCAAGTACGAGTGATAAGGCCAGGCCTGCATAAATACTTAACCACAAACTTCTCCGCTTTAACGGCTGTGCTACCAGCAGCTCAATAAACTCTGATGAATTATAAACATAAATGGTAGAAAAAATAATACTCACCAGCGGAATAAAAATAAGCACCAGGTTCATTAAGCTCATAATGCCTTTGGTGGCATTTTCATCCATATTAAAAATACCGAACGACATGGCCAGCAAGAAAAAAGTATACGCCATGATGATCCTGTTACGGATAAGATCAAGCAGCACATGTTTAACAATGGTTTTCATACTATTTCATAATTTGTGCAAAGGCTTTTGCTAATTTCATTTCACCTGTATCTTCCTGCAATTGCTGGAGCGATTTATGAAATTTCAATTTGCCATCCTGCATATAAATAATTTCACTCACCACATCATCAAGCTCGCTTAAAATATGCGAGGTGATGAGAATCAGTTTCCCCTTTTGTTTTTCCCTGATGATCTTTTGCTTGAGCAATTCTGATGCCACAGGATCAAGACCTGCAGTTGGTTCATCAAGGATCAATACATCTGGATTAAATAAAAATGCGAGTGCTGCACTTACTTTCTGTCTTGTGCCACCGCTAAGCGTCCGCATTTTTTTCTCCATCATATCGTTTAATCCGAATTCATTGATGAGTTCTTCATCTGTTTCTGTTGAATTTTTCCGGATGTCACGCATCATCGTAAATACCTGGGCAATCGTCATGTTATCAGGATAGCGACCTATCTGCGGCATATACCCAATACGTTCACGATACATCCAGTTGTGCAGAATATTATGTTGATCGAAAGTGATAAAGCCACTATCGGGTACCACCATTCCGAGTATTGATTTGATCAATGTTGTTTTACCACTTCCGTTCGGGCCGATCAATGCAATGGTTTGTCCACGATTGCAGGTAACACTCACATTATCGAGTGCTTTCAGTTTGCCGAATGTTTTTGTAACGTTACTGGCGATGATCATGGCTTAGAATTTAATTGATTTCATAACGGGTTCGTCGTCTTTTAACTCAACAGGTGTAATTACAGGTAACATTTTCTCCGCTTTATCGAGCAGCCCCACAATAAAACTGCGGTAAAGCATCATGCTGGAATTGTTCCGTTCGCTGATCATTGAAAACATACTTACAGGACGATAAGGCACATCACCAATACCGTTACGATTGAGATCATAGCCTTCATATTTGTCCCAGTAGTTCTTTTGAAATTTATTCAGCATCAGTTCGCCATTGGTAGCAACATCAAAAGAATTGGTTCGAAAATTATTCTGCATGATATTATTTTCCATACAGCTGGCCTGTATCTTGAGTGCCCAGCCATTATTTTCAAATGAATTTTTGATAAGGTCGATGCGGTTGCTTCCTTCCATCATCACCCCTACTGTATTGCGTTTGAAAATATTTCCTTCCACATGGCTATCGGTAATATCTTTCATTAAAATACCATAGGCTGCCGTTCCCCAGTTATCAGCAAATGTGTTATGATACATTTTGATTCCTTTCGAATACATAACCGCTACACCTGCACCATTGTCGGTAAACCTGTTAGCTATATATGAATTGGTATTGGAAAACATAAAATGCAAACCATACCTCACATTTTTTGTACTGTTGTTTTGCTTGATGGTAGAGTTAGTTACAAACTCAAAATAGATACCATCACGATGACCGGTAATGTAATTGTTGCTGATCTGCATACTATCACTCTTCCAGCAATGAATCCCGTTGCCTGAAGAAATTTCATCTTTCGCATCAGAGCTCAACTTATTACCTGTAATGATACAAGCTGTTGCATGTTGTGAGTAGATGCCAAAAAAACTGTTTTGAAATTGATTGTTGCGTACAATTACATGACGGCTGTCGGCAATACGCAAGGCAGCTATATCATTATAACTGCTGCGGCCTGCATTACGAAACACAAACCCTTCCACCACAACGCCGTTTGCATTGATGGTGATGATCTCATACTTTCGTTCTCCATCAAGCACCGGGAAATTTATACCAAGCAGCACTAACTTTTTATTGATGGTGATCTGGCCTTCTTTGTACACGCCTGCAAATACCATTACCGTATCGCCATCGGCAGCCTGATGCACTGCCTGCTTAACAGAACGTATCTGCTGTTTTGCACCTACACGTAAAGTGCGTGCAGAAACAGATGACAGCAGAAAAAAACACAATATGCCGGTGAGTAATTTCATTATTGAATAAGATCTTTCCAGTTAACAGAAACGCCCCTGATCTCCTGTTGAAATTTTTTCATACTGTCGGCAACTGTAAATGCAGCTACATTACCACCCATCGGGCTACGTAACTGTTCAGCCTGCAGCAGAAAACTTTCTTCTGCCTTTACCAGTTTCCCTTTTTCAGAAAAATCAACCAGGTAAACAGAAGCGATTTCAGTTGAAGGCACATTACCTGATTTAATAAATGATATAACGCAATGCACATCATCAAACTTGTAAATTTTATTTTTATTCGTGATCACCTCTGCACCAAAACGCTGATCGCTGATCACCATCTTACAAAAATGACAGGCATCTTTTCCAAAACTGATTGGCTGTGGACCGCTTGAACATCCCTGTAATGTTAACATTAACAATAAAGAAGTTGTTGCAACAATCATTTTGGGTTTTACTTTCCATTCACGGTAAGCGAGTATTACAAGTATGAGTCCCACAGAAAGAAAAATATAACCGCCAACATCCGGAAAAGAATAAGCCCCGAAATTCAATAACTGTTTAAACCCGATTAATGGTGGCTGATAAGCCATGCCCGGTACAATAATGGCAGCATCCGGGTCAAGGTTATGACCATAATTATATTCCCACCTGTAAAAATCAAACATGGCAATTACACCAAACGCAATATAAAGAACAGTCCATGTGTAAAAGAACCAACGGCGGTTTACTAAAAATGTAAGAATACCAAACAGTGCAAATGCCCCAATGAGATAGGGTAATATTGTAAACTCAACAAAATCTTCGGTGCGTAGTCTGCGCATACCAATATAGTGATTCAATCCACTGATGACATCAACATCACCAGCCAGTTTGTTCGCATGAATCTTTAATACAAGTCCTTCAGGATACTGCGGTGCGGTAAGATCAATGCGCCACATAGGCACAAAAATGACAATGATCAAAGCAACGCCGCAAATGAGCGACAATGTTCTTGTAATTGGTGATAATGGCTTTTTCATTGATCTTATTTTTTTCTAAAACAACAGGCCCGTCTTACCTGTATGGAAGAACAGGCCTGTGCTGATAATTATCCTCAACTTTTATTTGCTTGCTGGTTTTTCTGCTGCGTCAGCACCTTTCTTCCCTAAACTGAATGACAGTGGTACACTACTAGCCGCAGGCGATACACGCAGATAACCCTGCATTTCCTGGTGCAATGCACTACAGAAATCGGTACAATAGAATGGGAATACACCAACTTTCTCTGGCACCCATTTTAATGTTTGTGTTTCGCCCGGCATAATCAACAATTCTGCATTAAGTGCACCTTTAATAGCAAAACCATGTGGCACATCCCAATCCTGCTCAAGATTTGTAACGTGGAAATATACTTCATCGCCTAACTTAACACCTTCAATATTATCAGGTGCAAAGTGTGAGCGGATTGAAGTCATGTACACATGAATTTTATTTCCTTCACGTACTACTTTCGATTCTTTCTCACCTTTTGCCACGTATGGATGTTGGTTCGCATCGATCTTATAAATTTTCACACTCTTGTCTTTGATCAATGATGCCGGCATTGAACCTGCATAGTGTGGCTCACCAATAGTTGGGAAATCAAGGATCAGTTGCATTTTATCGCCACTGATATCAAAGATCTGTGCACTTTGCGTTAGCTCAGGTCCTGTTGGCAGGTAACGATCTTTTGTGATCTTGTTATAAGCTACAACATATTTACCCCAAGGCTTTCTTGTATCGCCACCTGGAACTGAAAGGTGACCAATAGAATAATAAGTAGGTACACGATCAAGCACTTCCAGACTTTTTACATTCCACTTTACAATTTCACTGCTCACAAAGAATGAAGTGTAAGCATTACCCTTTTCATCAAACTCTGTATGCAATGGTCCGAGACCTGGCTTTTTTACTTCACCATGCAAAGCAGCTTCGTATTTAATTACAGGAATGCCACCATATTCTCCATCGTATGTTTTATCAGCAATTGCTTTTTGAATTTTTGTGAAAGAGAAAACGGGAATGATCGCTGCCAGTTTACCACTGCCCACAATGTATTCACCTGTTGGATCAGTATCGCAACCATGTGGTGATTTAGGGCAAGGAATAAAGTAACAAATGTCTTTCAATATTGCAGGATCAAGTATTGTTACTTCTGTTCTGATTTCATGTTTAGCAGAGTGAGTAGCTTCATCCCATGTATTATGCGCATAACGCACTTGTTTTTTTACACCTTTACCGGCTTTGAGATATTCTTCTGCTTTTTTCCAGTTTAACGCAAGAATAAAATCTTTATCACGTTGTGATGCATTTACTTCTAACAATGTATTTGCCTGCTCACTGTTGTAACAGCTAAAGAAGAACCAACCATGGCTGGGCCCCTTACCTGCACGACTAAGATCGAAGTTTACACCAGGTAATAATAACTGGAAAGCAATATCCATTTCACCATGTTCTTTTCCAATACTGATGAAAGAGATTACTCCTTTAAAATTGTCTTTGTATGATTCAATAGGCACATCGGTATTATCACCAATAGGAATACTGAAACGTGTGCCTGCTACAAGGTATTCCGAATTTTCTGTGATGAAGGGAGACGAGTGATTACCTGCGCTGTTAGGTATTTCAATGATCTCGGCTGTGCGGAAGGTTTTGTTATCGATCCTTGCAACACGTGGTGTATTGTTACCGTTACCAAATGTCCAGCGTCCATCAATTTCACCATTTGTTTGTGAAAATGAAATGTGGTGAAGATCATCCCAGGGAACAAAACCATTAGAAGTCATTAACATAGGTTTTGATTCTTCACTGTAACCATATCCTTTTTCAGGATCAACAGAGAACACAGGAATTACACGAAACAAACGGCCGCTGGGCAAACCATACACGCTCATCTGTCCACTGAAACCACCGGAAACAAAATTGTAAAATTCATCGTACTTGCCCGGGGCAACATAAGCTTTTTCAGCAGAGCCGCCGGCAGCAGCTGTGGAAGCACCTTTGGGTTTACATGACATCCATTGCAGTGCAACTGCAACAAGCAGGATCGTCAACATTCTTTTAGAGCTGTTCATATTAATTGTATTAAGAGTTATAGTAAGTTGGAGGGAAATCAAGCCGTTTATTTTACACCATCATTCTTACGCATGAATTCATATACGTGACGTGCATCATCATCAGTTAAATTCTGGTTTGGCATACGCACCAGGCAGATTTCCAGCTGAGCCATTGCTTTGGGATCTTTATCCAGCATCTCATCCACATTGGTTACAAAATTCATGATCCACTCGGGCTTGTAGCGTGTAGTTACACCTTTCCAACCAGGGCCAACGAGTTTTTCATCGGTAAGTTTATGGCAGCTTCCACATTTTACATCATACACTTTACTACCGGCTTCTGCCATTGCTTTATCCAACTCAGGCTTTACATCTACATTGGTAAACTTGCCTGCACCTCTTTCGGGATCGTAAGATGGATTACCGTTGTCTGTAGTAGTTTGAGTTGTTGATTCACTGTTTGTTGCTTTGTCGGAAGAACCTTGATTACCGCAAGCATATACAAAACCTAAAAAGCTGAAGACGATGAGCATTTTTTTCATGAGCTTATTTTTTTAATTGGCAGATAAAATAACATGGCAAGATTACTATCACTTAAAACAGAACAATATGATTACAGTCATAAAAGAAACTGACTGATTACAATCAGTTAAAAGCAGGCGATAAGTTTGAACAGTACTGAAAAAACTGATCAATATCAGTTAATCGTTTGCCATTTGTCAGAAACTGAGCGTTAGCAGTATAGTAATTTGCATCCATTATGCAGGCAACTACCAACAGTATTATTGATCTGGATCTGCTCCTTGCATGGGGTGCAACCTTTCACAACCTTGAAAAAGGACAGGTACTTTTTTGCGAAGACGACCCTGCTCATTTCTATTACCAGGTAGTGGAAGGAAGAATTAAAATGTGTAACTGCAACGAAGAAGGAAAAGAATTTATACAGGGAATGTTTGAAGCTGGTGAAAGTTTTGGTGAACCACCTTTGTTTGATGGTGATATTTACCCAGCCAGTGCCGAAGCCGATGAAGCATCAGTAGTAATTCGTTTGCGTAAAGAAAATTTCCTGCAACTGCTGAAAGAAAACTTTGATATCCATTTTGGTTTTACTCAAACGCTTGCACGCAGGCTGCGTTTTAAATCACTTATCTCCAAAGAAATTTCATCGTATGGTCCAATGCATCGGGTAAGCACATTGCTGCAGGAGTATAAAAAAAGCAGAGGCATACCGGATGATGAATTATTGAAAATAGAACTCACACGCCAGCAGATAGCCGATATGACCGGGCTGCGTGTTGAAACCGTTATCCGTTCTATTCGTGAACTGGAACGTAATGGCCATTTAAAAATTGAACGTGGTAAAGTGTATTGCTGATATGATCGTACGCATACACACACAACAAATAAATGATTCACTTTGAGAAAATTTTTGCTGTAATATGACTTTCACACAACTATGGGCCAAGCGGGCTTTCTTCAATTTTACTTTACTGGCGCTGGCAGGTGTGTTGCTCCGTTACAAAATTCTCTTCCCTTTACCCCTTGTTGATCAGAAGCATCTTTTGCACGCCCATTCACATTTTGCATTTGCCGGTTGGGTATCGCTGGCTCTTTTCATCGGAATCATTCATGTATTAAAACCAAACGGGCAGCAGCTAAAACAATTCAACCATGTATTATGGGCACAACAGCTCAGCAGTTATGGTATGCTTTGTACGTTTCCTTTCATGGGTTATGCTGTGCCTTCTATTTTCTTCTCTACTCTATCTATACTTGTTTCATTCTGGTTTGCGGTTGTTGCATGGAAAATGATCAAGGCAAACACACAATTAAGTTTTGAAAAGAAATGGCTGTACACAGCGTTGCTTTGTAATATTATTTCAGCAGCAGGCACATTTACACTTGCTTATTTAATGGCTAATAAAATTGTAAACCAGGATCTCTATTTTGGTTCCGTTTATTTTTACCTGCACTTTCAATATAACGGCTGGTTTCTGTTTACCATTTTTGCGTTGTTCTTTTCTCAGATGAAAGAACGGATACAAACACAGCACATACGTTTGGCAAATCTTGTCTTTTACCTGCTGCTGGTTACACTTATTCCTGCCTGGTTCTTATCCATGTTATGGATGCGTTTACCGGGTTGGATGATTACATCAGGAACAATGGCGGCAATAGTTCAGGTAGCAGGGCTCTTAATTTTTATCAGGCTATTAATATTAATGAGACAGCAGTTCCGACTAGTATTTCATCCACCTGTTCATCTGTTATGGCTCATTGTAGTTGTAGCTTTTTCACTTAAAATAATCATGCAGGGTTTTTCTGCAATACCGGCACTCAACCAATATGCATTTGGCATTCGCCCAATTGTTATCGGGTTTCTGCATCTTGTTTTGCTTGGTTTTGTGAGTATGTTCATCATCGGTTACCTGTTACAAAACCGTCTTGTTTATCTGCCAACAAAACTTGCATTTGGCGGTTTGTGGCTTTTTGTATCTGCCATGTTTCTGAATGAACTTGTGCTCATGAGCCAGGGAATAGCAGCAATTTTCTACAAGCCCTTTCCTTACAGTAATGAACTGTTGCTGGTAGCGGCCTGTGGCATGTTTAGCGGTTTACTGCTCTTCTACCTGGGGCAAACAAGTAAGTATGCAGCTCTCCACCCTGCTCCACCGCAGGTAAGCGGCTAAACCTGTTTCTGCTATCTTCTCTAAAGAAATGTGCAAGCTGAATTTTATCTTATTTTCGGTTCCAAACTAATTTGATGAAACGATTGCTTGTCTTTGCCTCCTGGCTTTTGCTGTTAACTGCATGCGCTAAAAAAGAATCCCCTCTTTTTCATGAAATAAAAAGTGCTGAAAGCGGCCTCACTTTCAACAACGAAATTGTTGAAGGCCGGCAACTCAATATGCTCAACTATCAATACCTCTACAATGGTGGCGGTGTTGGCATTGGCGATTTTAATAATGATAACTTACCTGATATTTATTTCACAGCTTCTGTGCAACCAAACAAGCTATTTATTAACCGGGGCAACATGAAGTTTGAAGATGTAACGGAGCAAGCAGGTGTTGGTGGTAATAAAAAATGGAGCCGTGGCGCAACAGTAGTTGACATTAATAACGATGGGTTGCTCGATTTGTATGTATCTGCAGCCGCCTGGCAAAATGCAGAACTGAAAAAAGACCTGTTATACATTAACACCGGTGTTGACCTGGCAACAAATACTCCTCGCTTTATGGAAAGCGCTGCTTCCTATGGTTTGGTTGATACAGTGAGTACGCATATGGCTTCGTTCTTTGATTATGATAATGATGGCGACCTTGATCTTTATTTATTAGTGAATGATCTTAACAATGAGTTCCCCAACACATTTCGTAAAATAAAAAACGACGGCAGCGGTTTTACAAACGATATACTTTACCGAAACGATTGGGATGCGCAAAAACAACATCCTGTTTTTACCAATGTAACAAAAGAAGCCGGCATCACATGGGAAGGGAACGGACTCGGCATCAACATTCTTGATATCAATCGTGATGGCTGGAAAGATATTTATGTAAGCAATGACTATCTCAGCGGCAACCTGCTATACATCAACAATAAGAACGGCACATTTACCAATCGCAACAGCGAATATTTTAAACATGGAAGTTTAAATGCAATGGGTAATGATGCAGGTGATATTAATAACGATGGTTTGATCGATCTTGTTGAAATGGATATGATGCCTGAAGATCATTACCGGCAGAAGATGATGTTTAACCCGGTTGATTACAACTGGTATCTTAATTCAGTACACTACAATTTTCCTTATCAAACAGTACACAATACATTACAGTTAAACCAGGGCCCACGCCTGTTACAGAACGATTCAATTGGTGCGCCTGTGTTTAGCGAAATCGCTTACTACAGTGGTATTGCCAATACCGACTGGAGCTGGGCCGCATTATTGATCGACGCAGATAACGACGGTTACAAAGATCTTATGACAACAAACGGGTTGCCGAAAGATGTAACTGATCTTGATTTTATGGCTTATCGTGAACAGGGCACAGCCAGTTCTGTAAACGACCTTATGCAAAAACTGCCACCAGTGCAGATCAGTAATTATATTTTTCAAAACAATCGTGATCTTACATTTTCCAATAAAACAATTGATTGGGGCTGGAATATTCCCACCTACTCTGCCGGTATTGCTTACGCCGATTTTGATAATGATGGCGATCTTGATGTTGTGATCAATAATACCAACATGGAAGCCACCTTGCTGGAAAACAAACTCAACGAATCAAAACAAAAGAAAAATTATTTGCGTATCCGTTTTCGTGGCGACACAAGTAACATCAATGGAATTGGCACAATTGCTCATCTTTATTACAAAGGGGGCGAACAGATTTCGGAACATACACCCTACCGTGGCTACATGAGTTCTGTCGAAAATATTATGCATTTTGGTCTTGATACAGTTACTAAAATAGATTCGATTGTTGTGTATTGGAACGATGGCAAAAAAGAAGTGTTGAAAGATTTACTTGCCAATCAAACAATGACCATCAGTCAATCGATATCAGCACAACCAAACAATGAACAACAGCCAATGATTACAACCGGCAATTGGTTTACAAATATCACTTCACAAACAGGACTTAACTTTTTTCATAAAGAAGCTGATTATGTCGATTTCAATATTCAACGCCAGTTGCCACACAAACTATCCCAGTATGGCCCTGCTATCGCTGCAGGTGATTTGAATAATGACAGTCTTGTCGACATCATTATTGGTGGGAGCAATCCTTTTGCAGCAAGTATATACATGCAACAATCCAATCATCAATTCAGCATGAAACCATTACACAACGGATTTCAACAATCAACTGATGATGCAGGGCTTTGTTTGCTTGATGCCGATGGCGATGCTGATCTTGATCTCTACATTGCAAGCGGCAGTAATGAGTTACCAAAAGGGAATACAGCTTATGCTGACAGATTTTATCTAAATGATGGCAAAGGCAATTTTACCTATGATAGTGTTGCATTGCCAAAACTCATTGGCAGTAAATCATGTGTAAAGGGGGCTGACATTGATGGTGATGGAGATATTGATCTTTTTGTTGGCGGAAGTAGTGTGCCGGGTGAGTATCCCAAAGCAGAGCAGAGTTATTTACTGCGCAATAATTCAACAAAAGGCAAAATAAGTTTTGAATTGATCACTGATAATGCTGCACCTGCATTAAAAACAATTGGCATGGTGAGCGATGCCACGTGGAGTGATGCAGATAACGATAAAGATCCTGACCTGGTTGTTACCGGCGAATGGATGGGCATTCACTTTTTTAAAAATGAAAAAGGAAAGCTGCAACTTCAGCCAACCATTACTGATAAACAAACCGGCTGGTGGAACAGTATTGCCGCTGCTGATCTGGATAAGGATGGCGACATCGATTACATAGCCGGCAACTTCGGCAGTAACGGTTATTACCATGCAACAGAAAAGCAACCCGTAAATATTTACGCCAATGACTATGATAACAATGGTCGCTGGGATGCATTGTTGAGTACCTGGAAACCGAACAAGCTCCATGGCACTTTGCAGGAGTTTCCTGTTGCATACCGTGATCAGTTAGCTGAAGAAATTCCTTCCGTCAAAAAAATATTCCCCGTGTTCAATGCTTATGCTTCAGCTGATATGAAAACGCTGCTGAGTAATTTCAAAAGGGAAAATGAATTACAACGGAGTGTTGTTACACTTGCTTCAGTTTGGATCGAGAATAAAGGCAAGTTTGAATTTGAAGTTCATCCACTTCCTGCAACAGCACAACTTAGTTCTGTATTTGGTATAGCTGTGAATGATTACAATGTCGATGATAATCCTGATATCATCCTCACCGGAAATATGTACGATATGCATCCCTACCAGGGAAGAATGGATGCTTCAAATGCTGTGTTACTGCAAGGTAATGGCAAAGGTAATTTTACAGCATTATCAATTTTACAAAGTGGTGTATATGTACCCGGCAATGCAAGATCGCTTATTCAATTTCCATACAATGGATCTTTGGCAATTGTTGCTGCACAAAACCAAAGCGGCTTACAATTCTTTTATTTAAACCAAAAAGTAGTGAACTAAAAACCCGGGCAGGAATACCCGGGTGAGACCAACTGCATGTATGAAAAAAAACTACTGATTATTTTTTGGCAATCAGAAATACGTAAAGCTGATTGTTGAATTCACAGGTTGCTGCCCCACAACTGTTGATTGCATTACTGCCGACTTAGGTACTCCGTTTGAATGATACTGATATGTATAATTCACGGTTTCTTCCAGATCGTTATTACTGTCTTTATGGATTTCATTAATGGTATTGTTGGGGTTGGCAGGTGCCCAAAGCAGATGTAACAAATCTTTTGCAGCATAAAGCGGGTTTGTTTTATTGTCGTAGGTATATGTTACAGTGCCCCCGGATATGAATTCATTTTGATTTAATGGATTCTGTGAAAAGAATTCAGTCTTTTCTACATTACCGGCTGCGTTGTTTGTGAAAACAAATTTCAACCACGCCTGCCCTGCAGCTGAATTGATTTCAACAGATTTTAAAAAATTGTTTTGATACGAATAAGTTGTAACAAAGAGTTCCAACCCATCCAATGTTTCAAACGAAGCTTCAGCAAGAACTCCATTCTGGTAAATGGGTACAATACGAATGTCTTCATCAGAAGTAATTTCACTGATCTTTCCTGCAGCATTGTAGCTGATCTCGTAATTCACCAGATCGCCTGATGTAACAAAATCGTTTTTAACCGCAGCGGTTTTAATTGTACCGTTTGCATTGTAGGTAAATGTGATCTGGTTATCAGGCGACATGACAGTTTTTAACTTTGTGCTGGCCTGAGGTTCTGATGTCGGTTTCTTACAAGAACTGAGAATAAGTGTGGTGCTAACAACGAGAGAGAACAGCATTGCTGTTGATTTGAAGTTGAATTTCATGATAATGATAAGGTTTAATGATTTATTTACCTGACAAAGATGTCATCACTAACGTTGCACCACAACCGCATAAATATGTGAAATAAAAAAAGACGAAGCCATTTTTGATAAAAGACAATTACAATTTGTTCTTGATGTTCTTCAACATCATTTTTGCAAAGTCATCTTCCGGATTAATTGCAAGTGCTTTATTAAACCATTCAGCAGCCTCCTTAAACTTTTTTTGATTGGCATACAGTTGGCCGGTTACATTATACAAAGATGCTTCTTTGGGAAATTCTTCCCGTCCCATTTCAATTACCGCAAATGCTTTATCAAAATCCTTCATCGTTTCAAACATATCGGAGTACATGATATATACCCAGGGATTTGGTGTTTTATCATGCCCCTTTTCTTTGATGATCGTTTTGTAATTCGTACGCACATAGTCAAACCCTTTCTCTTCTGTTACTTCCATTAATACATTCTCAAGATACTTTTCGGGTTTACGGATTTCTTTGTTGTAGAGTATGCGCAAAATTTTATTCGTTACTTCCCGTGGGTTCACCCGGTTATTGATCAACACAATCACAATGTATCCATCTTCCTTTACGATCTTCAGATCAGAAGAGAATCCTTTACCTCCCCCGCTATGGCTATAAACCCTTTTCTCAAAATCTGTTTGTTCATCAACCCAGCCAAAACTGTATTTACTTCCCCTGCCTGTTTCAACTTTGCCATTCCACATGCTGTCTCGCATAGCAGGTGAAAGAAGTTTGCCATTCAATAGTGATTTTGCAAAGCGATAAAGATCGATCACATTCGACTGCATACCACCATCAGAAAAAGCAGGAAATTCTTCTGCTGCTGCATTCACAAATGTTTTTCCCGTATAAGCTAAGTAAGGAGTTGCTTCAGTTGGTGCAATAAAAGTAGCAGG
>JAKFDY010000288.1:0-3847 GCA_036675885.1 Lacibacter sp.
AGTAAAAGGATACTCTTAATCTTAAAAACTAAGTTTGAGGGTATCCTTTTTTCTATTGCGCCTTGTGTATTTTTATGTTGTCGGCTGAAAGGCTGATTACCCTATAAGAGAACCATTTTTAATCCAATCCTGAACGAAAACAAATTGATCCCGTATCGTATGAAAAACAACGGATGAAATCATCCGCCAATGTCCCTTGAGAAACTTCCGAACGGAAGTTTTTCTTTTTTACAGCTTTTGCTTCGCTTCGTTTTTAATCCAAGTCAACAATGCTTTCCGAAAAGTATTTTCTTTGTAAAAAGAATTTCCTTTTCATGCCCGATAATTACCAGATCGCCGATATGTTTTCGCTGCTGAGTAAACTCATGGATATTCATGGCGAAGACAGCTTTAAAGCAAAGACTTACGCTGCTGCTGCTTTTAATATTGAAAAGCTACCCGTGCAGTTAGCTGATGTGGAGCCTGCAAAAATTTCTACCTACAAAGGCATTGGTGCCAGCACCTCGAAAAAAATACTGGAGATTTTACAAACAGGTGAACTGAAAGCACTAACGGATATTGTTGCACGCACCCCTCCCGGCGTTATTGAAATGCTTTCTATTAAAGGCATTGGCCCCAAGAAAATTTCCACCATCTGGAAAGAAATGGAAATTGAAAGTATTGGTGAGTTGTTATACGCCTGCGAAGAAAACCGTCTGTTACTCTTTAAAGGCTTTGGTGAAAAAACGCAAGCCAATGTAAAAGAGTCGATCGAGTTTTTCCTGAAGCACAAAGACATTCATTTGTATGCCGATGTGGAAGCATACGCTATGGCTGTTGATAAAAACCTGCGTGAACATTTTAAAGATTATCGTTTTGAGCTAACGGGTGAGTTCAGACGACAGATGGAAATTATTCATCAGCTTGAATGGGTAACCACTACTCCGCTTGCTGTGTTAACACCTCTCTTCACTAACAATAATTTTGAAGTGAAGGAACAAAACGATTCTTTTCTTTCTGTAAAAGGGCCTGAGAATATTGTGTTGCAGTTTCATTTGGCAACAACAGCAAATTTCGGGACAGTGTTATTTCAAACATCGGCTGCAGAAAACTTTTTACAAGCCTGGGGAACTGTAGCAACTGTTGCAGAAGAACAATTGTTGTTTGAAGAAAAAGGCGTTGCCTTTATTCCTTGCTGTTTGCGTGAAGAATGGGGAACTGATGCAATTCCTGATCTTATTCAGCCTTCATCAATCAAAGGTATTATTCACAGTCATAGTAACTGGAGCGATGGTGGTGAAACCATTGAAACCATGGCCCGCCATGCACAGGAAAAAGGTTTTGAATATTTAGTGATCAGCGATCACAGCAAGAGCGCCGGTTATGCCAACGGACTAAGTATTGAGCGTATCGAAGAACAACATAAATACATTGATGAGCTGAACAGCAAACTCAATGGCTTCCGTATTTTTAAAAGTATTGAAGCTGATATTTTAGGTGATGGTTCATTGGATTATGATGATGATACACTTGCCACATTCGATTTAGTGATTGCATCGGTACACAGCAATTTAAAAATGAATGAAGAGAAAGCGATGATGCGTGTGATGAATGCCATTGAAAACCCGTACACGACGATTCTTGGTCATATGACGGGGCGATTGTTGTTGAGCCGTGCCGGTTACCCACTCGATCATAAAAAAATTATTGATGCCTGCGTGGCCAACAGTGTGGTGATTGAACTGAACGCACATCCACGCCGCCTGGATATTGACTGGCGCTGGATACCATATGCCATAGAGAAAGGCGCTCTCCTTTCCATTAACCCCGATGCACATGAGCTAAGTGGTTACAACGATGTGAAGTATGGTGCACTTGCCGCACAAAAAGGGAGGCTAACGGCCAGCCGTAACCTCAGCAGTTTTTCATTGCGGGAATTTGAAGAATATATTATGGATGTGAGGATGGAAAAAGGGATTTAGGCTCCGAACGTGGATACATGAATCAATTAACATATTTTCAGGTACCAAAAAAATTACTAACCAATGGCTAATCTATTTTTAATGAAACGATCTTTGCTTCTTTGTGTATGCTGGCTTTTTCTTTCTTCTCTTTATTCGCAGACGAAATTCATTCCTGATACAACTTATATAAAACAAATCGGACAAGCATTCAACCTGCAAATGAAAGGGCAGTTTAAAGATGCTGCCTTGGCTTATGATAGTGTATTTACTGTTTCGGGTGGCAGAGCCAAACCTTTGGATTTATATTCTGCAGCTTTTGCGTGGATTGGAGCAGGTATTGACAGAGCATTTGATCATCTTGAAAAAGCTGTATATGAATACGGGTTCGATGATGTTGAAAAATTACAACGTGAAGGTGAATTATTTGGTTTAAATAAAGACAGCCGATGGAATAAATTGCTGTTAACCGCTAAAAAAATAAAGAACAACGGGAAGCAAAGTTTGATAAAGGTTTAGCAGCACAACTGGAACTTGTTCTTTATGAAGATCAACATCTTCGTTTGCAACTGGATAGTGTTCATAAAAAGTATGGACAGGATTCTAAAGAAATGAAAGAACTATGGAAAACCATACTATATAAAGATTCAAAGAATTTACTTATTGTAAAAGAAATCATCGACACGAAAGGGTGGCTTGGCCCTGATGTAATAGGAGAAAAAGGAAACACTACCCTTTTTCTTGTTATTCAGCATGCAGACCCCGCTACGCAGGAAAAATATCTTCCTGTTTTAAGAAAGGCAGTTCAAGAAGGTAATGCCGCCCCCCAAGACCTTGCTCTTTTAGAAGACAGGACGGGACAACAACACCCGTACCTATGGCACAAACAAATCAACACTTTCTTACGCATGGATTGAAGGGACAGATCGGCAAGCAGCTTGTTTTTAAGCAATACGGGAAGAAAACCGTGGTGAGCCGCTATCCTGATATGAGCAACGTTAAGCCAGTTTATTACAAAAAGAAAAACGGAACCGTTTTGTGGAAGCGGTTGCTTATGCACGGGTGATAAACACTGATCCTGTATTGAAGGCGGCGTATGCGAAAAAAGTGAAGGAAGGGCAAACTGTTTATCACTTTGCGATAAAGGAGTTTTGAGAAACTCATTGACAGGGAGTATATTGTTTTTTATTAAAACAATGTGATTTTATTGATTTACAAAAAAACAATGTAAATTTGTTGAGTATCTGTTAAACAATCCTTTTTTATTGATGGCTGTTGAACCGAATAAAAACTATTATTTACTGTTGATGGATATCAGGGATTCATCAACTCTTCCAGCAAAAGAGCTGACAAAGACCATGCAGTTACTTGAAGAGAAGCTGAAGCAACTGAACCGTGTTTACCGCAAACAACTATCCATTAAGCTCAGTATTAATTACGGGGATGAAATTGCAGCGCTCCTGGAGACTGCGGCTCCTATTTTCTCCATTGTAAAAGAAATCAGGAACAGCCTGTACCCTTTAACGAATATGCGGTTTGCGGTGGTGTATGGAAAGATTGCTGTTGTGAGTGATGATATAAGAAAAGTGGGCGGGCCTGCCTTTAAACATGCAGACGAATCGCTTACTGAGCTAAAGAAAAAAAGGAACTTTTCTTATTGGCAAACCGGGGACAGTGCCAATGACCAGGTATTAGCTGCGCTGTGTAATGTGAGCAATGTATTGCTTGAGGAAATGAGCAGTTACCAGCGGGAGGTGTTTGCTTTACTGGAAGCAGGATATAACCAACGGGAAATTGCAGATGAACTTGGGAAATACCAACAGTCGATCTGGGATGCAGTGCAACGCAGTAAAGCCTCTTATGTGCAGGAATGTGAAAAAGCTATACATGCCCTTCTTGTATCGTTG
>JAKFDY010000289.1:0-3814 GCA_036675885.1 Lacibacter sp.
GGAGCAAAGTGCCAAAGCAAGAGGCACTGGTATTGCCAAGCGTAGCCCCGAATATGTGGCGAATAAAATGAATGAAGGCAAAGCGGTGATTGCACTCACAAAAGACGGCACATGGGTTGGCTTCTGTTATATTGAAACATGGAGTCACGGAGCGTTTGTTGCAAACAGTGGATTGATTGTTTCGCCTGCGTTCAGAAAAAGTGGCGTTGCAAAACAGATTAAGGAGCGCATCTTTAAATTATCAAGACAATTATTTCCTGAAGCAAAGATCTTTGGTTTAACAACCGGTTTGGCAGTAATGAAAATTAATTCTGATCTCGGTTACGAACCTGTTACCTACAGCGAGTTAACACAGGATGAAGAATTCTGGAGTGGTTGCAAGAGCTGTGTGAATTACGATATTCTCATGAGCAAAGAGCGCAAGAACTGTATGTGCACCGCCATGCTTTACGATCCTAAAGATCATTACGAGCCAGAAGAAACAAAACAATACTTCGAAGAAAATAAAAAAGGCTTTGAACGTTTGTTGCGTTTCAAAGAATGGAAATTATTAAAACCATTCCTGCGCAAAGACAAAGAAGAAAAAGGAAGCGGTGGCGAAAGCAAGGCAAAAAGATTCTTACAATATTTTTTTCATTTATAAGTTGGGTGTAGCCGGCAACGGTTCATAGTTGATCTGTTGTTGCGTCGCACCCTTGTACGTTCAATAATTCTATTCAGCAATGGCAAACAAAAAAATTGTACTCGGCTTTAGTGGTGGATTGGATACTACTTACTGCGCCAAATATCTCAGCGATGAAAAAGGTTATGAAATTCATTCGGTGATTGTTAACACCGGAGGTTTCAGTGAAGAAGAATTAAAAAAGATTGAAGCACATGCTTACAAGCTTGGTGTAAAATCGCATACAACTGTTGATGCAGTAAAAGGTTATTACGAACGCATCATTAAATTTCTTGTATTCGGTAACTGTTTAAAGAATAACACGTATCCGTTGAGTGTAAGTGCTGAACGTTTGAGCCAGGCATTGCATATTGCTGAACATGCAAAGAAACTAAATGCCGATGCAGTTGCACACGGCAGCACAGGTGCAGGTAATGACCAGGTGCGTTTCGATATGATCTTTCACATCATGATTCCCGGTGTTGAGATCATCACTCCCATCCGTGATATGAAGCTGAGTCGGGAAGAAGAAATTTCTTACCTCAAGAGCAAGGGTGTGGAAATGAATTTTGAAAAAGCTGTTTACTCTATTAATAAAGGATTGTGGGGCACAAGTGTTGGCGGTAAAGAAACCCTTAACAGTAAAGGCATGTTGCCCGAAGAAGCATGGCCTACGCAAGTAACAAAAACCGGAAGCGAAGAAGTAAAACTTCATTTCGAAAAAGGTGAATTGAAAGCGGTGAACGATCAGCAGTTTAGTCATCCGGTTGATGCCATCAATCATTTACAATCCATTGCCGGAGCTTACGGTATTGCAAGAGATATTCATGTGGGCGATACCATCATTGGTATTAAAGGTCGTGTTGGTTTTGAAGCAGCTGCACCAATGGTGATTCTGAAAGCACATCATGCATTAGAAAAGCATGTGCTCACCAAATGGCAATTGCAGTGGAAAGATACACTCGCACAATTCTATGGCAACTGGATGCACGAAGGACAAATTCTTGATCCAGTAATGCGTGATATTGAAGCCTACTTCATCAGCAGTCAGCAAAATGTAACAGGTGATGTATTTGTACAACTGATGCCTTACCGTTTCCAGGTAATTGGTATCGACAGCAAATACGATCTTATGAGCAGCAAGTTTGGTAAGTATGGTGAAATGAACACCGGCTTTACAGGTGATGATGTAAGAGGCTTCTCAAAAATATTCGGCAATCAAACGTCTATCTGGATGGCAGTACAAGCCTCCCCAAACCCCTCCGAAGGAGGGGCTTAGCCAACACACAGCCCAAGCTAATTTGAACAGTAAAAATTGAATTTATCATGTCAGAAGTTAATCAGGATAATTTGAAAAGTGAGGCAGGTGAGCAGATGGCTTCACCCTTTGGGGGAAGTCGTAAGGGGGCTGTTGGAATCATTGGCGGAGCAGGTTATACCGGTGGAGAGTTAATTCGTTTGTTGATCAATCATCCTTCTGCTAAGCTTGCGTTTATTCACAGCAGAAGCAATGCAGGTGAGCCTGTTTATAAAGTACACCAGGATCTGGTGGGTGAAACGGAACTCAAGTTCACCAGTGAATTATCAAATGATGTAGATGTGTTGTTCTTATGTCTTGGGCATGGTGAATCAAAAAAGTTCTTGGCTGAGAATACAATTGATGAAAAGATCAAAGTGATTGATCTCGCCAATGATTTTCGTTTAGGGAACAGTTCAAAGCTCGGAGCTCGCAGCTTTATTTACGGGTTACCTGAATTGAACAAAGAACAAATCAAAACAGCAAACAACATCGCAAATCCGGGGTGTTTTGCTACTACACTTCAGCTTGGTTTATTGCCTTTGGCAAAAGCGGGTTTACTGAAAGATGTGTACACAACCGGTATTACCGGTAGTACCGGTGCAGGACAAAGTTTGTCAGCTACTTCGCATTTCAGCTGGAGAGCAAATAATATCCAGGCATATAAAACATTAACGCATCAGCATCTAGGAGAGATTGGCGAATCATTGTTGCAGTTACAACCCAACAGCGATATCAACGTCAACTTTGTTCCGTGGCGTGGCGATTTCACCAGGGGAATTTTCATCAGCTCACAATTGAAATGTGAAAAAAGCCTGGATGAGTTGAACAAACTCTATGAAGATTTTTATGCAAATGCTGCATTTACGCATGTCATTAAAGAAGCTGTTTTCTTAAAGCAGGTGGTAAATACAAACAAGTGTCTAATTCAACTGGAAAAAGTTGGCGACATGCTCGTTGTTCATTCAGCAGCTGATAACTTATTAAAAGGTGCAAGCGGACAAGCAGTGCAAAATATGAACCTGTTGTTTGGTTTAGATGAAACAACCGGACTCAGGCTAAAAGCGAATTATTTTTAATAGCCAAAGCGGCAAAATACCAAAACATGAATTTATTCGACGTTTACCCCATTAACAACATCACCATTTCAAAAGCCAAAGGCACATATGTATGGGATGATCAAGGCGAACAGTATTTGGATCTTTACGGAGGTCATGCAGTGATCAGTATCGGACACACACATCCGCATTGGGTAAAACGAATTGAAGAGCAATTGAATAAAATTGCTTTTTACTCCAACTCTATCAAAATTCCGTTACAGGAAGAATTAGCAGCGAAGCTTGGTAAAGTAAGTGGTAAAGAAGATTATCAACTTTTTCTTTGTAACTCGGGTGCTGAAGCAAACGAGAATGCATTGAAGCTGGCGAGTTTTCATAACGGGCGTAAAAAAATTGTTGCATTCAGTAAAGCATTTCACGGTCGTACATCACTGGCTGTTAGTGCAACTGACAATAAAAATTACATCGCACCGGTTAACGAAACCGATAATGTGATCTTTCTTCCTTTAAATGATGAAGCAGCGTTGGAAGCTTGTTTCAAAAAACAAGGTGATGAAATTTCATCAGTGATCATTGAAGGAATTCAAGGTGTGGGGGGTATTAATGTTGCAGAAAATTCATTTCTCAAAAAAATACGTTCACTCTGCGATCAGTATGGTGCAGTTTATATTGCTGACAGTGTGCAGTGTGGTTATGGCAGAAGCGGTAAGTTCTTCAGTCATGATTTTGCTGGTGTAAATGCCGATATCTACAGCATGGCAAAAGGTATGGGCAATGGCTTCCCCATTGGCGGAATCA
>JAKFDY010000290.1:0-6511 GCA_036675885.1 Lacibacter sp.
CAATACAGAAGTAAAACCAACCGTGAACTATGAAGTACAGAAATTATTCGGCAACAATGCCGGTAATGAATATTTGCCGGTAAACATTCAACTTTCAAATAACGATGAAGCTGCGAGTAAGCGCTTTGCTATTTCAATTGTACGGGACGCATCAGATGGAAGCCTGATTATAAAAATGGTTAACCTGTTACCAATTGCTACGTCGGTGAACCTGGATCTGAACAATTTGAGTGTTGGAAGTAAGATTGAGAAATCAGTTTTGCAAGGTCGGCCCGAAGATAAGTTGGTGCCTGTTGTCGTTACCGCTGTTTCGGCACAATCTGAGCTCAAAGAAATATTGCCGCCTTATTCATTTACGGTGTGGAAGATTTATAAATAGCGGATAGAAATATAAAGCGCAATAAATTCAATATTGGTTACTTCAAATAATGGTAACTGAACAGCTTAAAAAGGATGAAAATTTTTTTTATAACAGTGTTGCTTGTTTTTTTACTGCCCTGGGCTTTCTCAGATTCATTTGCCCAGTCGAAAAAAAACAAAAAACCGGGATATGATTTTTCTTTTTTAAGCAAAAAAATACAAAGTTGGGTTGATAGCGGTTATTACAATGGCGCTTCCATTCTCATTGCAAAAGATAACAAAGTCATTTATAAAAATTATTTCGGGAGTTACAAACCTGAAACAGTTGTCTTTATCGCATCAGCCGGTAAATGGCTGGCAACTGCAACAATAGCAGCAATTGTTGATGAAGGAAAACTTTCATGGAATGATAAAGTAAAAAAATGGCTGCCTGAATTTACTGATGCAAAAGGCGAGGCAACTTTAACGCAACTCTTATCACATACTGCAGGTTATCCGGATTATCAGCCGCAGGGTCAGCCCATAGATATTTATCAAAACTTAAAAGAATCGGTTGCCCATATTGTTAATCTTCCTGCTGATACATTGCCCGGAACAAAATTCAAATACGGTGGATTAAGCATGCAGGTAGCCGGAAGAATGGCTGAACTGGCAACGGGTAAAGACTGGGAAACATTGTTTCAGCAAAAGATTACTCAGCCATTGAAAATGTCATCAACTCATTTTATGCCGGTTGATTCATCAGGCGGTCATGCGCCGATGCTGGGAGGTGGAGCAAGAACAACTTTGCAGGACTATGCCAACTTTCTTTCCATGATTAATAATGATGGAATGTTTAATGGAAAGAGGATTCTATCTGTAAATGCCATTAAAGTAATGCAGGCAAATCATGTAATCGATGCCAAAGTAAATGCCGGAGAATTTGTAGAACATGCAAGAGGCAGTCTGCGAAAAGATATTTATGGTTTGGGTGAATGGCGAGAGGAAGTAAATGAACTAGGTGAAGCAACACTTATCAGTAGTCCGTCATGGGCAGGTGCTTATCCGTGGATTGATAAGAAAAATAATGTGTATGGTTTTTTTCTTACACACATTGTACAACCACAAAATGGTTTTAATTCTTTTTTATCAAGCCCGGTGCTGGCAATAATGGTAAGAGATATTTTGAAAACAAATAGTATAAAGTGATGAGGATAATTTTTATTGCATATTCAATTCTGTACCAGCCGCTGAAATTTAAAACAGTTAATGAAGGAATTATACTGAAACCTTTGTACGATACTCACAGAGAGAGGTATGTGCTCTATTGGAATGTAAAGTAATGGATTCCATCTTTTTAACTTATTTCAAATAAACGATTGATGAATATGAAAGTTTTGCTGGTGATCATTTTTATATGCAGCGCATGCCTTTCTAATGCACAGGTGTGGCAATGGAGTGTAAAGGTTGATAGTGTACTTTCAGGTGAAACAAATGATCATCCGCAGGCTTATTTATGGATACCTGAAAACTGTAAACAGGTAAAAGCAGTTGTGTTTGCACAGCATAATATGGTAGAAGAGGGGATGCTTGAACATCCATTGTTTAGAAAGACCATGAGCGAACTTGGTATTGCAGAAGTTTGGGTAACGCCAGGCATTAACATGCCTTTTGATTTTACACATGATGCAGGCGAGGATTTTACATACATGATGAAGTTGCTTGCAGATGTTTCGGGTTACACAGAGCTGGAACATATTCCGGTTATACCACTTGGTCATTCGGCTTATGCCACATTTCCCTGGAATTTTGCAGCATGGAATCCCGGAAGAACATTAGCATTGGTTTCTGTACATGGTGATGCGCCGCAAACGAATCTTACAGGTTACGGGAAAGCTAATGTAGAATGGGGCGATAGAAATATTGATGGCGTTCCTGCTTTGTTTATCATGGGTGAGTATGAATGGTGGGAAGATCGCATCACTCCTGCATTCAACTATATTGCAAAACATCCCAACAGTGTGATTAGTTTGTTTTGCGACGCAGGCCACGGACATTTTGATTACAGTGATGAGATAATTGCTTATGTATGCATGTTCATTAAAACGGCCGCACAAAAAAGATTGCCCAAAACAATGTCTGTTCATAAACCGAATGTTTTGATTCCTGTAAAACCTCAACAGGGCTGGTTAATGGATCGCTGGCATAAGGATCGTTTGCCAACGGCAACAGCAGCTCCATATGCTTTATACAAAGGTGACCGTCGGTTTGCTTCATGGGTATTTGATGAACAGATAGCAAAAGCAACTGAAAAATTTTATGCAGCAGCAAGAGGAAAGAAAGAACAGTATATCGGTTTCAGCCAGAATGGAACAATACTGAAGCCTGTTAAATCTCATGCCAGCTACCAATTACAATTTGTTCCGCAGGAAGATGGTATCAGTTTTACAGTAAAAGCTTTTTTTGAGGACACATCAAAAATAAAACCTGTTGCATCATTTGCAACCACTCCGTTAAAGATCGATAGAATTTGTGGCCCTGTTAAAAAAATCAACGACAGTACGTTTCAGCTCAGCTTTTCGAGGTTAGGATTCAACAATTCCAAACGCAGCAACGATATCTGGTTGCTGGCGCACAATAAAGATGACGGTCAATATAAAAGCAGTGTGCAGCAATTGAACATGCGATTCCCGTTATTCAATAGAGAGGGAAGTGAGCAACAAATCAATTTTCCCTCTATCAACAATCAAACAGCAAAAACAAAATCACTGCAACTCATTGCTACTACAACAAGTGGTTTGCCGGTTTCGTATTATGTAAAAGAAGGTCCGGCTTTGATAAAAGGAAATCGATTGATTTTTACAAGGATTCCGCCGGGATCAAAGTATCCTGTTAAAGTAACCGTTGTTGCATGGCAGTACGGTATTGCAGGTAAATATCAATCTGCCAAGCCGGTGGAACAAAGTTTTTACATAGTGAAATAGTTGCAAGTAACTGTTATTTGAAAAATATGACTCCTTCTGCAGAGTGGTTTTTAAGTAACAGACGAAACTCCTGCAGCTTCTTTTACACTATCTGGTTTTTCCCTGACGAAGATTTAAATAACCGACTAAGTTTGCCCCCGAATTCAGCCACCTTGTGTAAACAGCTAAATATATTTTGAACTCTTGTTATGCAGGTGTGGGTTGAATTTGGGGTAAGTAAAAAATAAATACTTTTAGCAAATGAAACGATTTGCTATCATGTTTGGCTGCAGCCTTTTTTGCTTTCAATTGCCGGCTGCTGATCTTCCTGTGAAGTATATTGGTATTGAACAAGGACTTTCTAATAACGTAGTTACCAGTATTTACCAGGATTATAATGGATTTATGTGGTTTGGCACTTACGATGGACTGAATCGGTACGATGGTTATGGCTTTAAAATATTCAGAAATAAAATTGGCGATAAAAATTCGCTTATCAACAATAACATTTACACCATTGAGGGAGATACTAAACATAACCTGTGGGTAGGTGGACAAAAAGGTGCTTGTGTTTACAACCCGGTGCAATCAAATTTTTCAGCGCTTTGGTATTATCCGGGAAGGAATAAAGCGGCTCAATTTCTTATTGATGAAGTGCAGAGCATTAAGGCTATTCAGGATGCAAGTATGTTTGTAGGGACACAGCATAATGGTTTGTTATTGTTTTCACATCAACAGGATACAGGAAGGAAGATTCCGTTAGAAAGCAGTACTGGCGCTGTCAATTACATGGTTAGAGCAATCGAGTTCGATCGTAAACAGCAGCGTTCATGGGTTTTTGTACAGCATCATGGTCTTTTTATGTATGATCATAAAAAACAGGTGCTTGTAAAAGTTAACAACAGCATTAAACAGGCGAATAGTTTAAAAGTTTCAGCTAACGGAGATGTTTGGCTTGGTACCGACAACGGCGTTTTCAGATTCTCGCTTTCAACAAAATCATACGAAGGGAATTTTTTGCCTGTACAGCAAAAAGTCGTTAATCTAACCATTGATAAAAAAGCTGTGCTATGGATTGCATCAGACGGAGGTGGTGTGTGGTTGCTGCCTTCGTTTGCAAAAACTGCTCACCCATTTGTTTCTGAGCAAGGGAAAGCAATGGTCAATAGTAATGCTGTTTATTCAATTTATGAAGATACGGAAGGCAGAAAATGGATCGGCACACTCAGGGGCGGTGTAAATATGGTAGAGTCTAGAACAAGTCCCTTTACACATGTTGTTCATCAATCGGAGGGTGCAACAAGTACCGTGAAGAACTTCATCCTCACATTTGGTGAAGATAAACAACATAATGTGTGGATTGGTACAGATGGTGCGGGCCTGCGTTATTGGAACAGGGCAACAAATGAAACCACAGATTTTGTCCGATCACCTGGAAACGGCAATACTATCAGCAGCAATTTCATTACAGGTGTTACAGAAGATACCAATGGCGATGTTTGGATTGCCACATGGTTTGGTGGTATCAACAGGTTTAACTGGGCCACTAAAACCTTTCAACGTTTTCCGCTTTATAATCCATCTACACAGGCAGTTGAAAATAATACATGGTTTGTTTATAAAGACCGTCAGCAAAGGATTTGGGCAAGTGCAACCAACGATGGAAGCTTCTATTTGTTTAATCGTGTGCTTAATAAGTTTGAACTGTTTGATCCTTCTATTCTCAATCTTCAATCTGTTGCAGAAGACAGTGAAGGAAATTTCTGGGGTGGTAATTATTCTTCACTAATTAAAATTGACCGAACAACAAAAAAGCATAAAGTGTTCCCGTTGGAAACAACCGTACGTTGTATACATGAGGATAAACGAAAGAATTTTTGGTTAGGTACGCAGGGGAGTGGCTTGTTGTTATTTAACAGGCAAACAGGCAAGTATAAAAGTTTTACAACGGCCGATGGATTACCAAGCAATACAATACTGCGCATACTGGAAGATAAGAGAGGTGATTTGTGGCTTAGTACGTTTAACGGACTAACCAAATTCGATCCTGATAAAAAAGTGGCACTCAATTATTCTCAATCGGATGGATTACAAAGCAACCAGTTTAGTTTTAATGCCGGTCTTGCACTTCAGTCGGGTGAATTTTTATTTGGTGGTATTAAAGGCTTTAATATTTTTTATCCCGATAGTACCATTGCAAATAAAAATGAACGTAAGGTTTTCTTAGCTGGTTTAAAAATTAATAATAACCCCATTGAAGAAGATGCATCTTATATCTCTGCACGTGAAATAGAGAAGATAACAGAAATTACGCTGCCTTTTAATAAAGCCGCACTAAGTCTTGATTTTTTAGGATTAGATTATTCCGGTGCCGATAAAATCACGTACGCTTATTACCTCCAGGGTTGGGATAAGGTTTGGAATTATTCCAATAACATTCGAACAGCTAATTATACACGCTTATCTGAGGGAAACTATACATTCAAAGTAAAAGTAGCCGGTGCCGACGGCGAATGGATGGCTGAAACTGCATTGCTGGATATTATTGTGCTTCCACCCTGGTATCGTACTTGGTGGGCATATCTGCTTTATATCAGTTTGGTTGCCTGGTTGATATATTTATATATAAGATACACCAAAAAACAGGAACGTTTAAGGTTCGAAATTAAGCTTGCTCATCTTGAACATGAAAAAGAGAATGAGGTAAATGAGCGGAAGTTGAATTTCTTTACCAATATTTCTCATGAGTTCAGAACCCCTCTTACTCTTATCATCAACCCATTAAAGGAAATGGTGAGTAAAGATGCTTCCGGCAACGATAAGGAGTTGAATATTGTTTATCGAAACGCACGACGGCTGCTCAGTTTGGTCGATCAGTTGTTATTGTTCAGAAAAGCAGACAGTGGTGCAGATTCATTGAAAATATCAGAATCGGATATAGTAGAACTTTGCCGGGATGTTTACCATTGTTTTATTCAGCAGGCAAAGTCGAACGGTATATCTTACAAATTTGAAACGAATATCCAAAGCGAAGCTTTACATCTCTTCATAGATAAAGAAAAAATTGAAATCGCTCTTTTTAATTTACTATCAAACGCATTTAAGTTTACGCCCGATGGAGGTTCCATTCTTCTTCAATTAAAGGAGGTTAATGAAACTGTTGAAATCGTTGTGAAAGATAGTGGCTGCGGTATAGCTCCGGGCGAAGC